>DDLW01000312.1 GCA_002340345.1 Alphaproteobacteria bacterium UBA2562
GAGACTCTGTCGGTTGGTATAAAGTTGAGTTTGTACCAAGATATGAAAGCAACCAGGCCATTTCACCGCATCGCACTTGGGCTTTAAAAATAGTTTGCTTGAAAGACATTATGAAAGACGGATTTCGTTTTCCTTGTTCACCTAATCTGTTAAATTGCGGGGTCTCGCGGTCAAGAGAGGAACAACAAAGCTGCTCTTGGCCGCAAAAGATTTTGACATAAAAGCAATGTCACGCTCTGTGTATTGACAAGCAAGGACTGGTGCCAAGCGCGATCAGGTGGCGTCACCTGGTCGCTGCGTTTTGCGGCAAAAACAAGAATATAGAATTATCCGTGACTTAGGTTTGGTCGCGGATGACTCTCATGTTCACCGAAGGGGCGTCGACTTTACAGGTTGGTATGCTCTACTTTGTGCGAAAAGCACCCTAAAAGTCATGCGGCTTGAAAGAGCGCATTTGCAGATAGCATGAAATCCCATGAGAAAATCTCCGTTGAGGAGAGTTTCTATCGTTCCTGACCGATATTCACTTTAAAGAGCCTAGCCCATTGAGTACTCTCACGAATCCGCCACAGCCTCCTCACCAAGATATTGCACCCGTCGGCATTGAAGAGGAGATGAAGCGCTCCTATCTCGATTACGCAATGAGCGTCATTGTCAGTCGAGCGCTTCCAGATGTGCGGGATGGCCTAAAGCCTGTCCACCGCCGTATTCTCTATGCCATGAACGAATCCGGCTATGATTGGAACAAGGCCCCTAAAAAATCAGCCCGTATTGTTGGGGATGTGATGGGGAATTACCATCCCCACGGCGATAGCGCGATTTATGATGCAATGGTCCGTATGGCGCAAGATTTTTCCATGCGCGTGCCTTTGGTGCAAGGCCAAGGGAATTTCGGATCCATGGATGGCGATCCCCCTGCTGCCATGCGCTATACAGAAGTCCGTTTGGCAAAAGTTTCGAACCTTGGTCTTTTACAAGATATTGAAAAAGATACGGTTGATTTCCAACCAAATTATGATGAGAGCACAAAAGAACCTGTCGTCTTACCAGCGCGATTCCCGAATCTTCTGGTGAATGGTGCTGGAGGGATCGCTGTGGGAATGGCCACAAATATCCCAACGCATAATTTAGGAGAAGTCATTGACGCTTGTCTCGCCTACTTAGAAGATCCAGCACTTTCTGCTGAAAGCCTCATGCAGCATATCCCTGGCCCTGACTTTCCGACAGGCGGTATTATTCTTGGCCGTCAGGGGATTCGTGATGCTTATAAGACAGGTCGCGGCTCCATTGTGATGCGTGCCCGCTGCCATGTGGAGGAAATCCGCAAAGATAGGGAAGCCATTATCGTCACAGAGGTGCCGTATCAGGTCAATAAGGCGCGTTTGATGGAGCGTATTGCTGAGTTGGTCCAAGACAAGCAAATTGAAGGCATCTCAGATTTAAGAGATGAATCTAATCGCGATGGCGTGCGTATGGTGATTGAGTTGAAGCGGGATGCGTCGTCTGATGTCGTTCTAAATCAACTCTATCGCTATACGGCTCTGCAAACGAGCTTTGGCGTCAATATGCTGGCTTTAAATCAAGGTCGGCCTGAATTGCTGAATCTCCGGCAGGTGATTGCGTCCTTTATTACATTTCGTGAAGAGGTGATTCGCCGTCGGACTGTCTTTGACCTCGGGAAAGCAAGAGAACGTGCGCATATTCTTGCTGGATTGGCTTTGGCTGTTGCAAATATTGATGAAGTGATCGCCCTTATTCGCCGTGCGCCTGATCCTGTCGAAGCGCGGCAACAGCTGATGGCAAGAGAATGGCCCGCAGGCGATGTGGCGCCTCTGATTCGTTTGATCGATGAGCCCGGCCATAAAGTCAGTGAGTCTGGAACCTATAAGCTTTCTGAAACGCAAGCAAGGGCGATCCTCGAACTGCGGTTGCAAAGGCTCACCGGTCTTGAACGCGATAAAATATCCGAAGAACTGGATGGGCTGGTCAAGCTCATTGCCGAATATGTTGGCATTCTGGAATCGCGTGAAAAACTGATCGCGGTTTTGCGTGGTGAACTTGTGGAAGTTCGCGATGAATTTGCGACCGCACGCAAAACCACTTTGGAAGAAGCCGCCGCCGATTATGATGTCGAAGATCTCATTGAACGAGAAGACATGGTGGTGACGGTCACCCATGGTGGCTACATAAAACGTACACCACTGTCCACATATCGTGCACAACGTCGTGGGGGCAAAGGCCGCGCTGGAATGGCGATGCGTGATGATGATTTTGTCAATGATGCCTTTGTTGCCAACACACATACGCCCATCTTATTTTTCTCCTCCCGCGGTATTGTCTATAAAATGAAAGTGTTCCGATTGCCCTTAGGGACGCCAACATCGCGTGGAAAGGCAATGGTGAATATTCTGCCTTTATCAGCCGGAGAAGTGATTTCGACCGTTATGCCCCTGCCAGAAGATGAAGACAGCTGGGGGGATTTGAATGTTGTTTTCGCGACATCAAAAGGAACCGTCAGGCGCAATCGTCTCTCGGATTTCACAAATGTCATGGCCAATGGTAAAATTGCCATGAAACTTGAAGATGATGCAGGCAATAGTCTCGGTCGCTTGGTCAGTGTGAGGACATGTTCCGAAGATCAAGATTTGCTCATTGCAGCACATTCTGGCAAATGTATTCGATTCCGGGTTGGTGACATTCGGCTCTTTAGCGGTCGTAACTCAATCGGCGTGCGCGGTATTCGCTTAAGCGAAGAGGATGAACTCATTTCAATGTCCATTCTCAACCATGTGGAAGTCGAAACCGAAGAGCGTGAATCTTACCTCAAAGCCGCTATCGCAAAGAGGCGGGCCGCCGGTCTTGAGGGAGATGAGGGTGACGTAGATGACAGCCTCATTGAGAAACTAGGGCAAGAACGCTTCAATGAGCTGGAAGAAAAAGAAGAATTTTTGCTCACGGTCACGGAAAATGGTTTTGGTAAACGAAGCTCAGCCTATGATTACCGTTTGACGGGACGTGGTGGGCAAGGCATCGCGAATATCGAAACAACGGAAAGAAATGGACCTGTGGCGGCTTCATTTCCAGTGATGGACAGTGATCACATTATGCTTGTGACAGATATGGGGCAAATTATTCGTTGTCCTGTACATGACATCCGAATTGCCGCGCGTAAAACACAGGGCGTGAAGCTTTTTCATGTCTCTGATGAGGAAAAAGTGGTCTCTGTTGCAAGGTTAGAAGAAGCAGAAGAGGAAGATATCTCAGAAAATGTCGGGGACCATGAAGAAACAGATCTAGAAGGGTCGGATGAAGGACCATCGGCGTAAAATAGAGTGGATGTCGAGAGCCTTTCGCTTTTAACTTGAAG
>DDLW01000374.1 GCA_002340345.1 Alphaproteobacteria bacterium UBA2562
GTTCTCCCTTCGATAAAGAGACCCGCCGGTCGTCGCGCATGACCAAAGAGCGCTTCAAGAAAGCCCAAAGAAAGTAATGCCCCGTGACCGTAAGCGTAGAGGCCCTAAAATCGCTTTTTGCCCGAGAGCGCGGCACCCTCATTGGCCGGATCAGCCGCCTTGTCGGCTGCCGCGATACCGCCGAAGACATCACCCAAGAAGCCTATACACGCTTATTAGAACATGCCCCCCGGAACTCTATTGAACATCCAGGCTCTTTTGTTTATCGTACCGCTCGCAATCTTGCGGTGGATCATTTGCGCGCCCAATCCATTCGCCAGGGGCCAGGGGGGCTCTCAACAGACGCCTTGCTAGAAGAGATCCCAAGCCCTCTCCCTGGTCAAGACGCGATCTATGAGGGCAAGCTGGCCATCGCGCGTCTCTCTGCGGCCCTAGACCGCCTGCCAGAACGACGTCGGCAGATCTTTTTACTCCGCCGCCTCCATGGCTGGCGCTATGCCGAGATTGCCGATCATTTGGGACTCTCCGTCAGTGCGGTTGAGAAACATATGCGCCTGGCCATGGAAGCCTGCCTTCTGGCTGTTGATGAACAGGAGACCCCATGACATCCGCCGATCACACCCTCTCCCGCCATGCCACGGCCTGGTTTGTGCGGCTTGATCGCGGTGCCCTGTCCCCCCAAGAACAAGCCGCCTTTGACGCCTGGTACCAAAACCCGGCCCATGCCCAGGCCTTTAACACACTCAAAACCCTGTGGCAGTCCGACGCTTTACACACAGCCCTTCTGGCAACAGAGCAGCATACCGCCGCAGGAGAAACGCCCAAGGTCCCTGCCCCCCAGAAAAGACGCCCCTCCTTTCTGCCCTTTCCCCGCGCCATGGCAGCAGCCTTCAGCCTTGTCGCCTTGGTTGGGATCTCCTTTTGGGCCTTATCGCCGCCAAATCTTGATGCTGATTATGTCGCCGCCCCTGGCGAACTGCGGCATATCACCTTAGAGGACGGCTCCCAGGTCCTTTTAAGCGGTGGTTCAGGCATCACCCTGGCCTTCGGCGCCACAGAACGGCGCGTCAGCTTGGTCGCAGGCAAAGCCTTTTTTACCGTTACCCCCGATACAGCCCGCCCTTTCCATGTCGAGACCGATAAAGCGTGGATTGTTGTCACCGGCACCGCCTTCAGCGTTTCCCGCAGTCCTGAAACGGACCAAGTCCATGTCCTCGAAGGTCACGTTCAGGTCTCCCCTGCCATGCGTGCCGATGCCACACCCACAACAGAGACAAGCAAGGCCAGCCACCACCTCACCGCCAACACAGGTCTCGCCATTTCCGCCAATGCCTTCTCCTCCCTACCCACAGAGAGCGTCCAAACTGGTCTCGATTGGATAGATGGCCGTTTGTCCTTCCGCAACCGCCCCTTAGGCGAAGTCCTGGCCACCTTAGCGCCTTATCTCGCGGACTCCCTCTACATCCTCAATGACGATGCCCAGGACAAGGCCATCACCGGCTTTTTCAGCCTCAAAGACCCCGAAGCCGCCATCCAAGCCGCCGCCCAAGCCGCCGGCGCGCAAACCAAAGCTGTGCCTGGCGTCTTTTTGGTTGTGTATTAAAGCGATTGTAAAAAGAAAGCCGTGAAATTTTTAACACAAATATAAAATAAAGCATTGATAAAGTTTATAAAATTTCCTATCTGGCAAAAGTATTCAATCTGAAGAAACACAATTTACATTTATAGGCTGTATTTACATAAAACATAAAATTAAGGAATGCATTCCTCAAACTCAAACCGCAAATATGATAAATCAAAACTCTATAGCAAAGCTGGTTAAAGTGGCATCGCTTTAATCATGCGTTTTGCGGCAAAAACAAGACTCTAGAGTCATCCGTGACTTAGGTTTGGTCGCGGATGACTCTAAGGCAAGCATCATCATACATGGATGATATTGTTTTTTGCCCGTGCCTTTCTAATTCACCTTGAAAGCACAAAGATTTACTTGCTCCACAGTCCCTATGATAAAATGCGCAAGATCGTCTTCAGGAACCCAATCCCGAAGATCCGACGGAAACAACAAAGCTTGTGAGCGATCATAAGAAATAAAATTTGCCATAAACATACCATAATAAAATCCGACACATTGTTAAAGCAAAGCGCGAAAAGCTTTTTGACAAACTTTTTTTCGAAAAATCGTTTGGATTTCGCGCAAGCAAAAAAATGCCAGAACCTGCCAACAAGGCTCTTATTGAGGTGTGATAGGGCTGCAGATCTCAATCAAAAAGCCATTGGCGTCATGGACATAGGCTGTTGTTTGCCCCCAAACTTCTTGTTGAACAGGCTGAACAAGAGAGGCGCCAGCGTCTAAAGCCTTTTGTAGAGCCTGGGCAACATCATCGGTCTCGAAAGCAATCTCGAACACAGGGGCCTTGGCATCGGCTTGGCCTGGCGTTTTACCAAGATCCGTCATTAAAGCACGGGACGAGAAAGATAAGGTCGTGTCTCCGGTGTCAAGTTCCCCATAATCGCCGCTTTCATGTAGGAATTTTGTTTTAAACCCAAAAGCTTTTTCGAAGAAAGACAAGCTTTCCGGGACAGCCTCAACATAGAGAATGGTGTATTTGAATTTCATAAGACCTCTCTATTGCGGCACACGTTTTGCCGCTTGTATCATTGTTTCGAGCTTATTGAGGAAATTTGAACGGTCTGCTTTCGAAAAAGGACGAGGACCGCCGGTAATCGTGCCAGCGTCACGAAGGTCTTGTAACAATGCCCGCTGTGCTAAGGCCATACCGATACTGTTTTCTGTAAAAGCATCCCCTGTTGGCTTGATGGCGAAGGCGCCTTTTTCAAGGCAGCGTGCGGCGAGGGGAATATCATTGGTGACGCAAATATCTGCTTTTTGGATATGCTCAGCGATCCAATTATCAGCTGCATCCATGCCAGAAGGCACAAAAATTGTCTCGACCAAAGGGTCTGGATTGGGACGCAGACCACCATCACAGACCAGGATCGTTTTCAGCTTGTGGCGGCTGGCGACACGCAAGGTCTCTTCTTTGACGGGGCAAGCGTCTGCATCAACGAAGAGTGTTACCATAAGAGAATCCTTTTTTTACGGCTAGAGCATTTCGCGTGATGATAGACGCACACAAAAGGCTCTCTCTTACTATTTTTGCCGCAAGACGTATGGACTGGATGTTTCCATCCAGCCGCACTTTGCTCTAAGGTGTGAATCTGGATTTCTAGACCAGCTTTATTATGGCTAAATTGATGTTTGTCTTTTCAACTATTTTGAGCTGATTCATTGATGAATATCAATCACAAACCATATTATCCGCAGTAAAAAAAAGCAAATTTCTGAAATATAATTATAAAAATTATTTTAGTAAATTTGATGACGCTATGAGCAGATGTTTACAGTATATTGCTTTTTTTGAGTCAAAAAAACGCTCTAGATTCTTGTTTTTAGCGCAAAACAGATCATCCAAGGGGTTTCCACTTTTAGCAAGCTTTGTTCCGAGGATAATTCTTTCACCCATGTCTTGCCATCCCTCTTGGGTTGGCCCTGGACTCAGAAGGCGAGCCTTATCGTTCCTGTGGCTGAAACCCCTGTATACTCTTTGCGCCCGAGTTCTGTGCTTGCTTCGCCGCTTATGGATAAACCTTCGGCAGTGTAAACGTTGAAGCCACCGCCAACATTGTAAGCATCACGATCATTGGGATGGCCGCTGATCGCAGTCAGCGCATAGTCATAGCTGTATTCAAGGCGTCCATAGGGTTCTACCCAGGCTCCGGTTTCCCGGTTAAGCGCGATGATATAACCCGGGCGCATGGAAAGACGAACCGTGCCAACTTCAGAGTTGGTGGGACGGACTCTGCTCTGAGTGACCGTTCCGTTAGAAGTGGACGTTCCGCTCAACATAAAGGCCTCTTGGTTGAGGGTGCTATAGGAAAGGCCTAGACTACCACCAAAAGTGAAATTCTTAACACGGGTATCGGCTGAAAAGGCCCCGCCAACTTGTAAACGTTCGCTCTCTGTATCGCCGTTGAGCCCGTCATATGTGACCTCGGCGTTATTCCAGCTATAGCCAACCAAAACGCTGGCGGAGAAAATATCTGTGATCTTAACTGCCATATAAGGCACGATGCCTAAGCCTTTCTGTTTAATATCTCCACGTAAAGAATGGTTAAGGCTGAGGTCAATGTTTTCGATTGTCCCGGCAACGCCCAAAAGAATGTCCGAGCTTACTTTGTAATCTGCCCCAAAAGCCCCCGTCCAGATTGTCCCGTCTGATGCGTTGACTAAAGATTCATCTTTCAAGGATGTATATCCGAGATTTCCCCAGACCCCTAGTTTCGGCGCGCTCTGACTGCCAGCAGCACCACCACCTTCGCGGACAGAGAAGATCCCTCGGTTCTTCTGTGTCAAGAGATCTCCCATGAGAGCCTTTGATGTGAAGTCTTGCACCCGGTCAAACACAAGGCTGGCAATCTGACGGGTTGCCATGCTATTGCTCAATTGTGTGGTGTTCAGTAATGGCGCGGTATTCAGCTCTGAAGTGGCGGAGGAAGACGAAGTCTCGACTGGCGTCACAGATTGGATAATTTGTGTTCCTGTTGCGCCTGACAACGCATATTCATAGCGTGAGTTCTGGAACTCGAAGCTAAACCCTACATATCCATCTGTTGCCCATGAAGCAGTGTTTGCCCCATCTTGGCTTAAGTTTAGAATTTCTCCTGCCGTTGTGCCCATGCATGTGGCCAAATCAGCCTCTGTAATCGCTGGCCCAAGGGACTGCGTGCCAAACAACCATGCGCTACCCCCGGCATATTTAGGTCCTGTCGATAATCTTACATATCCGTTGGGCGAGGCCATGTTCGATAAAAACTCCACCGTGCCCGTCCCAGGACATGGTACTGACAAAAGCACTCCCCCGTTTACTTGAGACAATGCAAGCGCTTCAAGCGGTGTTTGTAGCCAGCACATTGCAACGATGCTGAGTGGCAGCAGGGGGCTCCTGATCATTTTGTATTTCTCCTGTGGTCCTTGATTGGAACGATTCAGAAGGCCGTGAACTTTTTGTGTGTTTGCAATGGGGCCTTAAGACGGATAAAAACGGGACTGGTGCAAAGATCTCGACCCTAAAGAATCAATCATGAGGCTATGACACAGTCATTAGATTATGATTGTGTGGAGATGCCGAGATAGAGCCTTTCGCTTTGCATTTGAAGCTGGTGAAATACTCTCTGTCTTTGCTCTCAGGTTTTACCGCAAAACGGACCAAAAGGCCTTTGCTCTCAGGTTTTCACTGCAAAACGCAAGGTTAAAGGGGCTCCCACTTTAACCAGTTTTGTTATGTTGATGCAGTTAAAGGATGTTATTCAGATATGAACTCCAATCATAGGAAGAGATGCATTCATATGAAAATTGAATGATGTTCATTCTTTTAGTAGCATCTCTCAATAATATAGCAATATTATAATATGCAATTACAAGGGTGTGATTATTATTTTATGCATTCTTGTGTTTTGGAAAACACAGTGGACATAATGGCAAAGAAAAAAAAGTTATAAAAAATCTTCGACGGGGATGCCTGTCTGAAATCATGCGTATGATCCTATAGAAAGAGCTTGATTGTCGTGCTCTCGAAATAAAACTTTCTGAGAAATGGCTGTTTTTCTATAGGAGATGTTGAAATGTCTTATAAATCTTTTAAAAAACCTTCTAAGATTCTAACGATGTCTATGTTGTCTTTTGCTGTTTTTTTCGGAAGTGCTCTGATTTACAGTAGCGCTGAAGCTGTAAATGATAGCGAGACGGCAGCAATGCAAGGCGGCATGATGAAAAAGGGCAAAATGCAGCGCTTTAAAGATATGGACAGCAATGGGGATGGCGCTGTCACGTTGGAGGAGCTGCAAGCCTATGCAACAAAGATGCACAAAAGCCGTGATACCGATGGCAATGGTGTCATCAGTCAAGAAGAATTCAAAACCCAACATCCCCATGCGCAAGAGCGCCAAAAACGTCGCCAAGAGCGGTTTACGCAAATGGACAGCGACGGCGATAGCACGATTTCCAAAGAGGAATTCCAAACATTTGGCACACAACGCCGTCAAGAGAAAGCCGCAAAGCGTTTTGCGATGGTGGATCGTAATAAAGATAACGTGATTTCTCTTGAAGAAATGCAAGACATGCAAAAACAAAGATTTGATCGCATGGATCGTAATAAGGATGGGAAAATAGACAGTTCTGAAATGGGCGGCTTCCGTCAAAAAGGCCGTCATGGCCATGGCGGCAAAGGGGCTTGGTAAGGGGCATTGACGACCTTGGGGACGATTTTGGGAGGGCCCTTTTCTTCGATAAATATTTGAAGAAAAGGCCTCCTGATATTGGCCTTGGGCGACCAAAGGACGCGTCCTTTAGAGCCTTTTGCGGGATGATTGACCACACAAAAGGCTCTAGATTCTTGTTTTTGCCGCAAAACG
>DDLW01000226.1 GCA_002340345.1 Alphaproteobacteria bacterium UBA2562
TTGAATCAATGGAAATGCTCTATGGTTTTGTTTTTGCCGCAAAACACAGCGATCAAGTGACGCCACCTGATCGCGCTTTGCTCTAGAGAATGGTCGAGTCAAGGCTATTTCGCAAGGGATCACAACACTCTTTTAAAAAGTCTTTTGCCATCTTGTCTTTTTGATTGAACCAATTGAACCAAAAATAAGGCTGTTCGCTTTCAGCTATAGAGTCTAAGAGAGTGAAATAATATTCTCGTTATATGTCGATTTAGTTTCATTGGCGTATGATCTGTTAATGGCTCATTTTATCTCTAATGATCGCTTCCAAGCTTTGCTCTATGCAGCCTCATCAAAAACACAAAAATACGCAAAGCTGACAGACTGCTAACGCGGAATCTCATTTTTATAAAGGCCCCATAGGAAAGATCGCGGCAACCAACCTTCATAGTCAGAAATTTCAACTTCACACCAATGTGCGGTGCAAGGCCCTAACCGTCCCATGCTGCCAGGCTCGACCCGCGCTAAAGCCAAAGCATCTTCACTGGCTTCTGTGCGCATGACCACCAAATCTTTGCCTGTCACAAGAATATAACGCCGCCCGCTGAGCAATTGTTCCCAAACCCAGCCTTCAGTCCCGTCCGAATCCCGAATTAACCGCCAACCATCTGATTCCGCCAGAACCTCGACAGGCAAATGCCGCCGCGCATAGACCCAATCGATCATATATTTTTTGCCAGGTCCACGCCGCAAATTGACTTCTCCTGCCTTAAAAGACTCAAAGCGTGGTAAAGGCAGCCCCGTCTGCGGACCAATCGACGTCACTTGCGCATTTTTAGACCCTTCCGCAGCCTCACTCTTTTTCGCAGTTAGAAAGCTCATGGTGATGAGGAGAACCGATAACACCACCCAAAAACATTTTACAGCCTGGCGCAAAAAAGCAGACCGTCCAAAGAGTTGACCGTCCGCAATCGTCTTCCCGGACTTAGCATCCCTATTCATCTGCTTTCCTGCCATGGGTCTTTTACTTTTTAAAATATAGGTCACAAAGAATAGGGCCTCTCGTGCAGCGATCCAGACGCAAGATTCGGGCGCAGCTCGGATTTCTTCTGTAAATATCGCTGTATAAACAATAAGATATCTAGGGCAACGGGCAGACAAAAGATGTATCTTTTGTCTGAATCGGCGCACGAGAGCAAAGTGCGACCAAAGGATGGCCCGGTGATCTCTTTCCTTTTGCGGCAAAAACAAAGATCTCCTGCCTTTCATAGGACCTTGCTGATGATGTAGAAGCCGTGAAATTAAATATCCCCTTCTGGCTTGGCCGAGCACGACGCGCCTTTAAGCTCAGTGGGAACGATGAAAGTCGAAACTTTTTTCAGGGACCTTCAGCCTATTTTGCCCCCTTTCCTCTCTTTTGTACTTATTAGCAACCGACAAAGTTTCCGACTCTTTGGTTGATCGTTTGCTCACGCGCCGCACAGGCTTAACCCGGCGGCTATAGGTTTCTATTTTTGTCCGTTGGTATTACACTCCATAGGTCCTTCTACCAAAAGACTATGCCCATGCGCAAAACAGAGATTTACATGAAACCGATTCGTCCTTAATTTTCTCTTATGAACAGTCTATTATCCTTTATCGTTTCGGCAGATCTGTAGCATAACCTCCAAAAGGAGCAGACAAAAATGCTGCGCTGCTCACTTTTATGCTGCAAGAGCGAACAAATCTATCACAGCATGCCAAAAAAAAAGAAATTTTATCAACGAAGGTCATAAGACAACAAAATATACGTGCTAATGGGTTCGAATATGTCTAAACTTCGCCTATCACATTCCAAAAATTACCCGAACTTAAAAACGACCCGCACAAAGGGGAGAGTGTCAAATGCCTAAACAGCCGAAACCCGTCGTCGTCGTGACCCGCAAGCTACCGGATAGCATCGAGACGCGGATGATGGAGCTGTTCGATGCTAGGCTCAATCTCGCAGATGAGCCCATGAGCAAGGCTCAATTGACCGAAGCTGTCAAAATCGCCGATGTCTTGGTTCCTACGGTCACAGACGAAATCGATAAAGGGATCATGACACAGGCTGGACCAAATTTGCGTCTTATTGCGAATTTTGGCACAGGGGTTGACCATATTGATCTCCACACCGCCCGCCAAAGGGGCATCACGGTCACAAACACACCAGGCGTTCTCACCGAAGATACGGCTGATATGACCATGGCGCTGATTCTTGCCGTGCCACGCCGTTTGGCTGAGGGATTAAATCTCTTAAAAACGGGGCAATGGAAAGGATGGGGCCCAACCTCCATGCTTGGCCATCGCATTTGGGGCAAACGCCTTGGCATTATCGGCATGGGGCGTATCGGCACCGCCGTTGCCCGCCGTGCCAAAGGCTTTGGCTTGTCCATTCATTATCATAACCGACGCCGCGCACATCCTGAAATTGAAGCCGAGCTCGATGCAACCTATTGGGAAAGCTTAGATCAAATGTTGGCACGGATGGACATTGTGTCCATCAACTGCCCGCACACTCCTGGCACATATCATTTGCTGTCGGCGCGCCGTCTCAAACTGCTCCAACCGCAAGCCTATATCGTCAACACTTCTCGAGGCGAGGTGATTGATGAGAATGCCCTGACACGCATGTTAGAACGGAGTGAATTGGCAGGGGCTGGCCTCGATGTCTTCGAACATGAGCCTGCGGTGAACCCAAAACTACAGCAGCTTGAAAATGTTGTTCTTCTACCACATATGGGATCCGCAACCATTGAAGGGCGTATCGATATGGGGGAAAAAGTGATCATTAATATCAAAACTTTTGCCGATGGTCATAACCCACCCGATCGCGTCATCGAAGCCATGCTTTAAGGCAAAGCGCGTTAAAGTGGCTCCCCCCTTTAACGATGCCTTTTGAGGCAACAGTCTCCTGCCAAACAGGAGACTGTTTTCTCTCTAAAGAGCCCCCCAACGACCAGAGATCCCATCCTCGTGCAAATCTTAAATAAACAGCATGGCGCCGTCTTTTGAAGCGTCTTTGAGGAAGGTCACGACCCCGCCAAGTCCAATGGGAATCTCCGGATTTAAATCCTCGCGACATAGTCCCATGGCCACAAGGCCCATCTCGCAGACCAAAAACTGCCCCTCCAAGGCAATACAAGCCTCCAGCAGTTCTTCAAACCCCGCAACACCACGGGCGCGGAAGGCTTCATCCTGTGCGACTGGCGTGGGTCCTCCCGGATCTTGCAAAAGACGATGCCAAGCCGGCGCCTCTTTGCTTTGGGGCTTGAGCACAGCGCGGCTGGCCTCCATGGTGAAGAATAACGTCACAGGCCGCCCAATGGCCAACGCTGCCGAGGCCATCACAAGACCATAATGTACTTTTTCAAAAGACCCGGAAAAGAAAACCAGGGAGAGCTTATCCGGTGCTGCATTCTGACCACCTATCATAGAAGACTAAGGTCCTTTGTTTTTTGTTTTCGAAAAAAAGTTTTAAGGGGGTCTTAGGGGGGGCTTTTTCAAAAGCCCCCCCTAATATTACAATGATTATTCAATCATTGTGTTCTTTGCTCTCTATAGATATCGCCGCAAAACGGACCACAATGATTATTTAATCATTGTGTCCTTTGCTCTGGGCCTCACAGGCTGTGTCGTGAATTTTTTTACACGCTGCAAAAGAGGACCACGTAAGGCAGGCTGCTTCTTTAAAATATCCGCCGTCATTTTATTCGCAAAAGCACGCCGTTTCCGATCAGGCTCAAAAAGCCCAGCCAGAGAAAGATACAAAAGAGCTTCTTTGGCCTTTGGCGAGTCTAATTTTCCACTTTGCAAATCAATATGCTGATCCGCTAAAAGCCGCCCTAGCAGGAAAAATGCTGGTGGATAACGCTGCTCCACAGCTTGAAGAGCCCATTTTTCCTCTTCAACAGGGTCTTTTTCGACGCCATCTCCCAATTGATACATAATGCTCAGATTATAAGCGGCCTGGGCATGGCCTTCTGAAGCGGCTTGCTTCAGGTAAGAGATAGCGCGATCAGGCGCGCGCTCTACCGCTTTTCCCTCGAGATAAAGGGCACCGATCTCAGCTTTTGCCGAGGCCCGGATCCGCTTGGCCTGCAGATCTTTGTCACCCTGCCCTGCATAGCCTGCAGCCTGTTCGCACAAAGCCAATCCTTCTTGCGGATTCGCTTTTTCAACCCCTTGCCCCCTTGCCAATGCGGCACCATAAGCACATAAGGCCCGGGGATCTCCTGCAAGGCGGGCTTTGTCAAAGAGAGCCACGGCCTTTTTTATATCAATTGGCCGACCACGGCCCGTCTGATAACAGCCAGCGAGTTGAAAAAATGCAGGTTTATAGTTTTTTTCAGCAGCAACAGAAAGCCATTCACATCCCACAACCTGTTTTGTCGGATCCGGCTGGCTGACCATGAGCATGCCAAGTTGCATCATGGCCGGTAAGCTGCCCTGCTCTGCCCCTTGCTTCAAAGCCGCCATCGCATGGGCCGGTTTTCCTTGTTGCATATAGCCTTGAAAGGCTTTCAAAGCGGGATCTTGCTGTGCCACTTTCACAGCAGTTTTCTGATCTTCCGCAGCCTGTGCCATGGAAAAACCAAGCGAAAATGGCAAAATAACAGCCAATCCACACAGGATTGAGGATATATAGCGTGTACTCCATAAAATGATCATAAGGCGCACGCTATATCTTATTAAATTGACACAAGGATCCATGCACAATTTGGGACTAAATTGCTGTGACCTTGCTATAATTCGCCTATAGGACATGAAAAAGCTCCGAAAAAAGAGAAAGCTTATTCTCTCTAAAATTTTTGCCAGCAGTATGCTTCTATACTGAATCGAAAACAAAAGTGCCTATCTTTGCCTTGACCACACAGCGCCTGCAAAGGATGGACCCATCCTTTTGCCTTTTGGTCGAAAGACTTTCTACATTTAAGCCTTAAAAATCATATAAACCATTTCTCTTCTGACGGCGTACCAAAAAAGCAAAAGCGCTTTTTGCCGCAAAACGAAAGCGACCAGGGGATCCACCTGATCGCGCTTTTTTGACCCAAAAGGCCATGAGAGGTTTCGTGATGGGAAGCAATACACCTGATTTCATTGACTATATTTTGGAAATGCTTGCCCCCTTGGACGCTCTTTCCATTCGACCCCTTTTTGGGGGCCATAGCCTAAAAAGCCAAGAGGTTCCCTTTGCTTTAATTATCAATAATATCGTTTATTTTTCTGTTGATGACACAACGCGCCCACATTATGAAGCTCAAAATATGGAATGTTTCAGCTACCATAAGCAGGGCAAAGAAATTTTTGTCAGGAAATATTATCAAATTCCCGATGGTTGTTTCGAGGACCAAGATATTCTCATCACATGGGCAGAAGAGGCAATTGCTGCTGCCATAAGAACACGCAGCTCTTAAAGACGATGTGAGAGAATTTCCTTCTAAAGCTTTTTGAGAGACTTTTTCCCGAAAAAGTCGCTTATAATTTCGCGTAAGCGAAAAAATGTCACGCTGCGGCTCGCAAGACATCCTTAAAAGAGGCCTTATGAAAGCATCTTTAGCCATCACTCCGCCCCCCCATGCCGTTGAGCGTTTTTTAGAAATGCTGCTGGCAGAAAGAGGGGCATCTTTAAATACACTCAATGCGTACCGCCGTGACCTAGAAGATTTCACAGCCTTTATCCGGCCAAGAGGGTTGGATCTTTTATCAGCGGATCCAGCGGCCATACGAAGCTATCTCATCCATCTCGATGATGGAGGGTTTTCGGAACGCACGGCAGCACGGCGTTTAAGTGCTTTGCGTAGTTTTTACCGCTTTGCCTTTGACGAATCCTTCCGCGCAGAAGACCCAACAAGCACCCTTGACAGCCCAAAACTGGGCCAAACACTGCCAAAATGTCTTTCTGTTGAGGAAATTGAACGTCTTCTGCAAGCAACCGCCAGCTTGCCACCGCTCCAATCCGCAGAAGCCATCGCAATGATCGAATTGCTTTACGCCACAGGATTACGCATCACAGAATTGGTGACCTTGCCCGTTGCGGCTGTACGACGGCAGCAAAAAACACTTTTAGTGCGCGGCAAAGGCCAAAAAGAACGCATCGTCCCCTTAGGAGAAGAAGCCCAACTGGCCATTGCCCAGTGGCTTCCACAAAGAGAAAAGCTTTTAAAGCCGAAAGAACACTCGCCGTGGCTTTTTCCGGCGCACCGTCAGAATGGCGGAAAAAGAGGCCCTGTCGCCCGTCAGACCTTTGGTTTATTCCTTAAAAGAATTGCAACACAGGCCGCCTTGGATCCAACAAAGATCTCTCCCCATGTCTTACGCCATGCCTTTGCCACCCATCTTTTGTCAGGCGGTGCTGACCTGCGCAGTGTCCAACAGATGTTAGGCCATTCTGACATTGCAACAACACAGATCTATACCCATGTGGTCGATGACGCAAAGCGCAATCTTGTCAACCACCATCACCCTTTGGCCAAGAAGCCTTCTTTTTAGAGCAAAGGGCAAAATGCTATAAGATGCCCGAATGCCCCCTCATGTCCCCATACCCCTTTGGGACTGTTTAGTTTTCTGATGTTGTGCTGGCTGGCTCGTAGGGATTGTTATTCGGTGTGCTCCCCCCTTGTGGCGGCGTATTTTCCGTTCCAGAGTCTGCAGGAGGCGTCTGCTGTGCTGCGGGGCGCGGTGTTGCAGGGCGATAGGCTGTGCCGGAAAGCAGCATTTCAGGATCCAGCTTAATATTAGAACGCACGCTCCCAGAGGGCCCAAGCGATGGTGCCAGCTGACCGTCAACTTCAATTGCCAAGCCTCCAGCATTCCCTGTGCGCATTTTCAAACCTGCGCTATTGGGCACTTGATAACGATCCCCTGCAAACAAAACACGGCTGAACAGGGTGCGGCCTTGGGCATTGGTGATTTGGACCCAACTGTCTGTTTCCGCTGTCATCACAATACGGACATTTTCAACTGTCTCGCCATAGGTCTTCGTATCGCGGGCGTCTTCCTCTGTTGCGTCTTCTTGGCCTTCGGCTGTGTCTTCTGTGGGCGAAGCGCCCCGTTCTGCAGCGCTTTCTGTGATAGCATCTGTTGCGCTTGCTTCTAACTCAGCATTATTAAGGGGCTGATCGGCTGGGATGTTTGTGGTTTCTGTTCCTGCTGCCTCTGATGTTTGCTCTACCTGTGCTGGCGTCTCGGCGGTGTCTAAAGAGTCTGCTGGGCGTCCAGATGTAATGGGGGTCGCATTTTCTTCAGCAACAGGTTCTTCATTTTCCGCAGAGCTTGTATTTGCGTCTTCAGGATCTTCGGAAAGATCTTGGGTAATTTGGACGGCTGCGGGCAGATTTTGATCTGCGATTTGAGCGTCATCTTTCTGTGCTGAAAGATAAATATACGCGCCATAGGCCATGGCCAACAAAGCAAGAGAAATAAGAACAACCCCAAAGCCAGGCATACGGCTTTCATTCACAGGCTCATAAAAATGCATTTGCTTTTTCGGGGCTGTGAATTCTTCTTTGAATTTATGGGCCGCAGCATCCCCATCAAGCCCAAGATAATGCGCATAAGAACGCACCCAACCGCTGGCATAAACAGCACCAGGAAGAGAATCATAATCGCCGTCTTCAATAGCCGCGAGATATTTTTGTTGGATCCGTAAAGCAGACGCAACCGTTGCTAAATCTTCGCCATAGTCTTCGCGAATGGATTTTAAGGTTTCAGGCAGAGGTTTCTCATCTGACAAAGCGCCGGATGTATGAGGCCTTACATCCTCTGTGTTTTCGATATCCGGGACAGGAACAACCGCTCCCTGCACTTCACCATCTTGATCGTCTTGATCTTCTTGCCCTTGTAAGGCGGCACTTTTGGGAGAAACCATGATGTCATCCGAGTCTTGAGACGCCGAAGAAGAGACATTTACAGAGGAAGATGTGGGCGCCATAGTGTCCGTCTGATTCCGTGTATCCTGCATTACGACGCGTGTCTCCCTTTATTTTACGGTTTCTGAACATGCCAGAAAGCCTATAGACATGGCTCCTTACCATGAGAGGCTTGTCAAGCTCAAGTCTATAGCGTCAATACCCAACAGAAAGAGAGAAATGAATCCGACTCTCTTTATTTGTCTGATGCCCTGTCACCGTACTTAAAGGGCGTAATGGTATAGCATAACTGATATCTGCAGAAACATAAGGGGCAATTTGATAGCGCACCCCCCATCCCAAGCTTGAGAGAACCCCAACAGTTTTCTCAAAAGCACTTGGATTAATATTATTCACTTTGCCCCAATCGTAAAACCCATAGATCTGTGCTTGGTCGCCCCAATCTGTTCCAACAGTGTCATCCAAAATAGAAAAGGGGGGGCTCGAAATTTCAAAACCCACTCTATAGCCGCGATCGCCAATGAAAGCAGATTCCGCATAGCCTTTGATGCTATTCTGCCCCCCAAAAGCGATCGCTTCCCCAGGAATTAACCGTTGACTTGACCATTGTGCTTCCGCATGGGCGGAAAAAACGACATCGCCTGGGAGATTGAAACTACGCTCCAGGCGGCCCCGTCCATAAATATAACGGGCTCTTGTGCCGGGCCGCACTGAACTGAAGACCGTATCATCATTATCTTTACGCAATTCACCGGGAGACGCAATGAGCTCAATATGAGCATAATTATCCCCCCATTCATCCGGCGCATTTACGGTATAGGAGACAAGGCCTTGGACAATTTCAGGTGCCGTTTCATAAACAGAAACCCCCCCAAATGCAAGATCGGCAGAAGCTTGTTTATAATCAAACCCAAAACCGAGTTCATGACTTAAATCGGGAAAAGCTTGAAAAGAGGGCAAATCCGTTTTGTAACGAATAAGGAATTGTGTCCCTTCGCCTGCTAAATTGACCAACCCATCCGCTTGCTCCACATTAATTGAAATAAAAGCTGCGCTAAAGGACAAAGTATCGCGGTCAAAAACAGGAAGACTATAAGAAATATGATGCGCTTCATAAATATCCGCATCTCGGGCCCGTGAATAAAGATAGTCAAACTGGTGGTCCATGCCAAAAGCATTCCCCCAGGTTACACCTCCCAAAAGGCGTGTTCTGCCGGTATCTTTTGTTCCCATATTGTTAATATTACCAACAACTCGAATAGGAAAGCGATCTTCCGTTCGGAGTGTAATATCCGTTGTGCCTTCTTCTTCCCCTTGTGCATAAATAATATCGACACGTCGAAAAGGGTTGCGGTTCAGCCAGTCTAAGTCTTCATCTAAGACGGCTTCTTCAATTGGGGCTCCAGAAGTCAAGCGAATTTGGCTTTCCAACAAGTCTGAACTAAAATGTTCATTTCCTTCGACAATGACTTTGCCAAGGCGGCCCACCTGCACCATAATTTGAATCACACCGCTGGTGATATCTTGTTCTGGTAAATAAACATCGACCACAGGCCGCCCTGCTGCACGCGCGGCGGAAACTGTGTCTTCAAGAATTTCCTGTAATGTCTCCATGGCCATTTCTTGCCCAATATAAGGGGCAAGGGTATTTTGAAAGGCTTGAGGGAGAAATCCGACATCACTTATATCAATATGGGCCGCTTTTCCCCCCTGGAGGAGAGGTGTTTTTGCCTCTAAGCCTTCGACATTGATCTTTGTTTCATTCTGCAGAAAAATCAGGCCCCGAATAGGCGTCTCCACGCCCGGATCTGGAAAAGCGGGAGGCTGGCTGCGGTCAATCTCGAAAGAAGGATCTTGCGGCTCTGTTTCTTGAGGGTCCAGGCGCGCAATCGCTTTGAGATCACGCAAACTCAGGTGAGGCCGTTCTTGGGCTTCGGTTGGGAGGACCTCCCCCTTTTCGGAATCGGTATCGTTGTCTTGTGATTCTGTTTGAGCCTCTGTCTGTAAAGACTCTACAAGCACATCCTCAGAGAGCATCACCATAGATACCGGCTCTTCTTCAAGACTGAGATCAAACGCAACAGCATTCTCTGCATGCGCCCGTCCCGCTAATGACAAAGCAAAACAAGACAGAAAAACAAGTGGCAAAGCCGTCGCAGAAACGCCTTGCGGTTTGGCAAAACGGTGATGATAAACTGTCCAAGGCACAAAGCTTGCGCTTGGGCCTCGCGGAACCGCAAAGCGCCAGCTTTGGTCAGATCTTACTCTGTGCTGTGCTTCTTTTGTAACGCGCATGCGGGTCCTTAAATATCTTTCATAAAAAGCGATTTTAGGGAGGTCTTACGAGCAAGGGTCCTTAAAAATTTAAAACACACAGCAAGAAAACTGTAAAGACTATCCGGAATTACACTTTAAAGTTTTTCCGCGCAGCGGATCAAGAGGATGGGTCCGTCTTTTTGCCCTTTGCTCTCAAGCGAAAACCCACGCAGAAAGAATAAATCCCAAAGATTTAATGAACCTTTGGAATTTTAGAGCCTTTCGCTTCTAACTTGAAGCCGGTGAAAGGCTCTCTGTCTTTGTTTTTACCGCAAAACGGACCAAAAGGCCTTTGCTCTTAGGTTTTTACCACAAAACGCAGGGTTAAATAGGCTTTCACTTTAACCAGCTTTGCTCTAAAAGCAAGACGCTCTTGCTGTTCGGACCAGCTTTATCAGCGACCGTTGCTCTCTTGCCCAGGGTCCGGATCATAATAGCGAGGGGAAGAGGAGATGAATTCTCTATCAGGGTTCATTTCAAAAGAATCAATGCTCAAAAGGCGGCCCCGTTTTTCTGTTTTGCCTTTCCGTTTAAAATAAATACCATAAGATTCTTTCTGCTGTAGACCATCTTGCTGTTGTGAGCCGTTTTGCAGTGTCGTATGGTTTTCATTTTCATGCGGCATACGCTCTCGAACACGAACATTTCCAGAGAGCTGCGTGTCCTCTAACTTCGGAATATCAATGCGCTTATAAATCTCATCAGGGGGCCCCGGTAAAATCGGCGCCGCTGGCCCGACCGGCACAACAATCGCTTTCTCAAAGAAAAGCTTATAACCTGCGCCTGACCAATCCCCCGTGGCAACACCAAAATAGTGATCATAAAGGCCACCAGACTGGGTGAAACCAACACCATTGATATCACCGTCAATCTTAAAGCTTTCAATATCATGGGCAAAAAGACCCACGGCCCCGATCGCACTGCTAATATTCGAAAGCGCATCAATGGTTAAACGACCACCATTATTGGCCGTGCTGCGATGATCTGCGACCAGACTAAGGTGACCGCTCCCTGTCGTGGTGATATTGGCATTTTGGAGGGTCAGATCTTGACTCGCAACCGCCATAATACCGCTGCCGTCATTGGTTGAAACTGTTGCCGTGTCGATTGTGATGTTGTTCGCATCAAGGACAATCCCTGTTCTGTCTAAAGGGATTGGGCTCCCATCAAGCGCTGTCATCATGCCGCTTTGGCCGACACCGCCTGTATGGGTGACCGTGCCGCCTTGGATCGCAAGATCATTGATCGCGCGTAAAGTGACAGACCCTGTTCCCGTGCTGGTGATGGTTCCACCTGTCATCGTGAGGTCATTGCCCGCAGAAAGGAGCGTTTGACCACCGCCAGAGAGAGAAGCGCCTCCCGCAATTGTGAGATCCTGACGAGCCTGTAAAGCAAGATACCCATTTGCAGGCGCGGTCACAGCAGAGTTTAGTGTCAAATTCCGTGCCGCTTCGATCCCAATATTACGATTAGAGGACAAAGCGCCTAAATTTGCACTACTGGCCGACCCTGCGAGGGTGACATAAAGCCCATCCCCAAACCCAGTGCCACCGGCAAACCCAGACAAAACGCCCGCATGAACATCAAGGGTATCTGTAAAGCCATTCAAGGGATTATCATCAAGATCCCGCCCGATGCTCCGCCCGGCATTCAAACTGACCGCACCATCGCTTACCACATTGAGAGCTGTTGACGCTTTGGTATCCGCAGCCCCCACATCCGCCACACTCCGATCTTCTATTGTCCCTTGCGCATTTAAAGTAATCGCGCCAGTCCCAACATGGGCAGGCGTCGCAAGATCGCCATGGCTATAAGCCACGCCCGCAGCAGCACCTTGCACAGAGGCCACCCGACCATCCAGTAAAATATTGCCATTTGTGCTGGTTAAAGAAAGGCTGCCCCCTTGATCCGCATAGATAAAGCCTTCCCCATCCCCCACGGCGGCTGTTCCCGTCACATCACTGACAAACAGATCACCATTGGCAATCACAGTGACATCGCCGCCACTGCCGCCACGTGTTGATCCACTCACCGTCACGCTATCCGCTTCCCGGATCAAGGCGCCACCGGCCCCCGCTGAAAAGCTCAAGCGGTCGGCATTGACGTCTAAATGAATCGCATTCCCAGCATCAAGGGAAAGATTACTCGCAATCGCCTGCACCCCAGCCGCAGACGCCCCAATGTTACGGGCCGCCTCTAAGGACAATTTTCCAACCGTCGGAGCCAGCGTATTTTGAAGAATAACATCGCCGCTGCCCGCAGCAACACCATCTGCACGCAATGTCAAGGTGCCATTGGCCGCCGTTGTCACCGCCATGCTGCCATCCCACGTCAAATTATTAACGCCGGCCAAAGTGGCATGGCCATCCGAAGTCACCGCCACAGGAATGCCATTGGCAAAATCATTCAAACTCCGGAGATAGCTGCCATCGCCGGCCGCAAGATCATTGCCACGCGAACGGGCTTGCAAGCGGTAATCTCCATTTAAGTCAACATCAAGCGCCGTGCCAGTGCTCCCAATCGAGCCCGCCGCATCAAGGCTGACCGTGAAAGGTCCAGGTCCCGTGCTGTTGGTGCTTAAACCAGGCCCTGCGCCTTGCACAATATCGCCTTGCCGAGAGGTCAATGTTAAGTCACCGTCGGTCATGGAGACATTCGCAATCGCCAGATTGGCTTCAGCCGTCACCACAACATCCCCCCGGCTCGCTATGCCTAAGACCGGGTCAATACTGGTTAGGGAAACGGTTTTGGTCAGGTCAGTGCCTTCATCTTGAATCCAAACCCCATTCTGACTGCCAAACGCAATGGACTGGACATCCGTGCGCAAGGGCGTTGCCGCTGATCCCCCAACCGTGCCATTGGTCGCTGTGACCACAAGCCTGTCTCCGATTACTTTCCCTCCAGCCGAGAGAACATTGTCTTCGGCCCGCAAAACCACATCTCCTGTCAGGCCTGTGACCGTATTGGTCGCATCAAGATCTCCTGTAAATGTGATATTGCCGCTGCTGCCATTCAGACCTTTGGTGATCAAAAGAATATCGCCACCCCCAAGACTCGTCGCATCCGAGCCAGCGCCCCAATTCAAATCACCAACCCCCTGCATCAAGCCAATCCCCGCCTGTGCAACCATATCAAAATTCCCGACAGTGCCACTGTTGAGAATAGAGACATAAGCCCCATCCCCCGCATCACTGCCCCAAGCGCCGACCAATGTTGGATTGGCAGGATCAGGATCAAGGGGATCGATGATTTTCACATCGCCATTATTGCGGCTGTGGATATCAATAAAGCCACTGCCATCCGCTGTTTTCGTGCCAACCCGTTTCCCAGACAAGAAGACATCACCGCCTTCCGTCAGGAGGTTCGCATTGTCTGTGCGGGTTGGGTCGGCCAAAAAGGCTTGATCGCTCGCATCCGCCATCTCAGCCGCCAGGGCATCGGTAATAGCCCCAGAAACACCCCCGGTTGCAGCACGGGCTGTGATCGAGCCATCCACAACACTCACCCGTCCCAGGGCAATATCTGTCCCCGCATGCAGTTGAACCGCGCCGTTTAAGCCTGTCGCCGCAATTTCTGCGGACCGGAATACAGAATTTTCTGCGACCATGGAGCCAGCGGCCAGCGTCATATCCGCAGAGAGCCTCACATCAGCCGATAAAGCAACATCCTGGTTCACCACCCGATCGACCGTCAGCACGGTGCCAGCAGCAACATTGCCAACACCCTGTATATTGACGGTCATCGGCAGAACCGTTCCCGCCCACAAGACCGTTCCTCGCCGTAAGACCGTGCCCGCTCTCAATTCTGTGCCTTTGGGGGTCACCGTATCAATGCCAACACTATAGCCATTGGCTGTCACGGTCAGAGTGCCAAGCCGATCTCCAGCGGCCACACTTGTGCCATCACTGGCAAGAGGGTCTGTGGCCGCCCCCCCTGTTGTTGTCGTCACCGCATCATCGCTCATTTGAATAGAGCCATTCACCGCCGTCACTGTGATGACACCATCAGCGGCCGTCGTCGTGAGATCGCCATTCGTCCCTAAAATGACATCATTATCCGCAACAATAGAGAAGCCAGGCACAGGGCCAGAGGCCGCGCTGGTGATCGGTGCGGCCACAGTCACATTCCGGGCGCCACCAATATGAAGGCGATCCGTCGCACCAAGGGACAAACCACGATCCAAGCGCAGATCTGTCCCGCCATTCAGGGTAATGGTGGGACGGCTATAGCCAGCAGGGGCCCAGCTTGCCACACGCTCATCAACAGAAATAAGATTGGAGCCCGTGCTGCCATTGAGCATATGCACATTATCGCCATGGCTATCATAGCTGGCATCGATTTGATTGACCGAATCAGCCCCAGGGTCAACCACGGCCACTTTATTCAAAACAACAATACCATCATCGGAATCAAGCTGAATATCCCCAGGCGCAGACCAGCGTGCGCCGCCGGATTGATACTCATCCGAGGAAGAGGTGACACCGCTTGTTGTCAGCCCCCAACGATTTCGAGCCCCATAATCCAAATCATCATTTGCGACATAGAGCGCACCACCGCCGGTTTGGCGAATGGCAATATCCCCTGTCCCGCCATCATTAAAAGCACGGTTTAAGGAAAGCCCTGTTGCGCTCTCATTCTGAATATAAATGCCGCCGGTGCGCACGGGCCCATTATAATAACGATCAGAATTATTAGAGACCCAAAGAGATCCCGCCCGTGTTCTCACCGCATTGGCCGCCGTGCCAATACCAGCGCCAACCGCCTCCATCCGTAAATAGCTGGCATCAATCAGGCCCGTTCCTGTAATGCCTGCGATTTTAAGCTGTTGATTCGCATGGCGGTTATAACCGGCTTCTAAATAAAGGTTATGGCCATCCGCGACGGACACATCAGCATTGACCTGAATGCCATTCTGACCCCAGAAATGATAGTCATGTTGGCCCAAATCCGACGCTGCGCCCGTGAAACGAATCACACCATTGCCATCTCCTGAGTTCGGGCGCGCTGTGGCCGTAAACTGAATTTGACCATCGACATTGGCAAAAGCTGTGTCGCCATCAAAACCATCGAAATAATAATTGGTATAAGTGCGATGATGGTTGGCAATGGTGGGATTCTCACCGGCAAAAACAAGATTGCCACCATTATTGATATCAATCCGTGCCAATTGATTTTCGGTGAAATAGCTGCGATTGCCCCCGGTCGTGCCCGCCGTGCCAAAATACGCATTCACACCGCTATAACGGTCAAAGAACTGGATATGCGCTGTGCGATTCGTAGAAATTGCCGCATTGGCGACCGGATCTGCGGTGCTCTCAATATTCACCGCTCGGCCTCGGATGACAATATCGCCATTATTATTGCTATTCACAAGCCGGCCATTTTCCGTAATGGTGACGGTACCCCCCTTACGATTGCGATAGGCAATACCGCCAACCGTGCGATTCAGGCCACCAAAATAGTTATAGGCGTTCGCATTAATGCGACCATTTTGGGCTGTGACCGTCCCATTCACCACAAGCGCATCATTGGCATAATTGCGCAAAGCATGGAGGGTCACACCGCGATTGCTGATGACCCCGCCGCTTTCAACCCGCACTTTATCCCCGGCCACCGTAATATTGCCGGTGAAACTGGCCCGCACATCCAGGCCATTCACCGTTGATGTCGCCGCGCGATAAGGAACGCTTGTTCGCAAATCAGACCCTAAAACCAAATTCCGCCCAGAAAACACATTCAAGAAATCATTGGTGATTACAAGACCGCTGGTGGGGGCACTGGCTTTATCGCCAAAATAGGCATCCACGGTTGCCGCAGCCACTTGGCCATTGACTTGCTTGCCAGAGGCCGGGCTAATGTGTAGGTCAGTGCCTGTGGGAAGATCAAAACGGCTGGGATTGGTGATTGTCACATCAGCCGCATCAAATCCCCCCATGGGCCGTAAATAGTCGATATGGCTTGCGTTGGTTTTCTCAAGGATATTGACATTGCTGAGGTTGAATTCTTCGTCAAAGCGAATGTCATTGCCCGTCAGATAAAGCCGGTCTCCTGGATTGCCGCTGACCAAAGTGCGGTAATCCAGATCCCCCAGCACCAGGACATCAACTTTATCGGATCCAAAATTCGCCGTGCCAACATCATAGAAATGGTCAAGATGTTCTGTCTTATCAATCGCAAAGAGATGAACATCACTGCGGGCGCAGAAATTTGCTTGGCAATTCACAACATTGCCAAGCCCCATGACCATAATATCATTTGGCGCAGTTGGAATGGTGGGCAAAATAGACAATGTGCCATTATTGAGATAAAGACCATCTGCCCCCGCACTATGGAGATTCGCCATTTGCGGCGTATGAATTGTAATCGAAGAATTGCGATCTGGCACGGTGACAGCAACATTGGCCCCGAAATCAACCCCTCCAACCCCATCACCATTTCTGTCGCCATGCAAAATGATATGACTCGAAGGCCCATAGGCGGTGACATTGTCATTCAGGGTTAACCCATCTTGGGTGAAGAAATAGGCTCGGCCTGCGCCCGTCGTGCCAACATCAACAGCCCCCCCATTTTCAACTGTAATTTGATCCGCATAAGCATAAAGATAGCGGCCAACAGAGAGACTTGGGTCGCCATCCCCAGCGCTATTGCGGAAGGTCATATTGCCTGCGCCCGCATCCAATCGCACAAATTGGGACTTCGCCGGATCAAAAGAAATTTCGTCAACGGTAACATCGCCCCCCCAACTATACCATTGCATCCAGCTATTGGCGTCGAGATTCGCAATTTCCGCTTGGGTCATATGGAACGCGGCCGTGCCACCATCGCCTAAATAGATATCTCCGCCATTACTATAAAACCGCAGCGTGCCCGTTTGGTTCAAAGCGGCATTGACTTCAATATCATCTGTACGAATTTGTGTGACGCAATTGCCCAAATTAACGGCGCTCGACACTTCTGTCAGATCCACACGCCCCGCATAGCCCGTATAGAGATGCCCCCGATTCATGAAATCGAGTTCCGCTTGGGTCAAATGGATCATCGGACCTGACGTTGCTGAACCACAGGCAATATCCCCCAGGCAAAGATGGCTGTTATTGCTTAAGCTATCGAGATAAATCCAGCGGTCGTCATTGGCCATATAAAGCTGGCCATTGATTTGATAATCATCAGCCTGTAAGCGCATATTCGCGCGGCTATAAAGGCGGCCCGGCGCATTGACTTGTAGGGTTTGCGCCGTCACATGGAGCGCATCCCCACCATTATTGGAATTCATGCGGGTTGTGCCCGCATTGACTTGTACCATGCCATTAACAGCGGTTAAGCGTAAATTCCGTGCGGATTGCAGATCGTCATTAATAATAATATCGCCAGTATTGCTGGTCAAAGTGACGGAATTCGTGCCCCCAACAGCCATGATTCTGCGATTAACGGTGATATCATTTGTCACTGTGGCCTGTAAAGACGTGATGCCGTGATGGCCCCCCCCATTCCACATATCCGCATTAAGCAAAAGTTCATTGGCCGTGATTGTGACAGCGCCAATATCGCGCATGGTGCCAGCCGTCGTCACCATGCCGCCTGCATTCAGTCTCAGATTGCCATAGCCTGTTTGGCTGGTGCTATTGCCCACAGGATCGTAAGTATGCTTCATGGAAAGCACTGTATTCGTGCCAAAAGTAATATCGCCGGTCGCATTCATGTGTAAAGTGCCGCCGGCCATCGCATTAAGACGACCATCAAAGACGATATCCCTGCCAGCACGCCACAAATCCGTGCCGCCTGCGGGCGTGACATTCACCCCATCTGATGCATTCCACCGAAGATCTGCACTATTGGTCACTGTAATGTCGCGACCCGCTGTAATCTCAAAGCCACCAGATCCCGTATTATTAATGTCGCCCTGTAAAATAACGTCACGACTCGCATCAAATGTTAGGGTCGTATCTGCGGTCCAATCAATCGAGGCTGCCGCTTGTAACGTAATATCCCCCGCCCCGCCATTGGTTGCATTCGCCGTGGCGACAGTGACGTCTGCCAATTCGAGTTGGGCACTGAGATAGCCATCATTGACAACATTCCAATTGGTAAAGCCTGTGCCACCATCAACGATTGAGATGCTTCCAGGATCCAAAAGCAATTCACCAGCCTGCCCCTTGGCGGCGGTCAAGTCAGCATAGCTGGTCACAAAAAGATTTTCTTTGCCAGAAATTTCGGCAAAGCCACCATCGCCGCCTTTTGCACCGCCTTTTGCGCTGATATCGCCTTTGAAAATTGTGTCTTTATCAGACCAGAGAATGACTTCCCCGCCATTGCCCTCTTCTCGCGCATCGGCGACAAGGGCCGCCCCTTCATCAACTTGAAGATGTTCAGGGCGGGCGGGGGGAATGGTGACAGGCTGACTGTCCCCTTCTTGGAGGGGCGCCCCCCTGCGACTTCCCCCAAGGCGAATGGAGCCGCCCCCAAAATCACCAGAGGCATCAATATGCGCTGCGGGCTCGATTCGGATTGTGCGACCAGATACACGCACTTTCCCGCCCGTGGTCTTTTGTCCTCTCCGCCCAGAAACATCGAGGGTTCCTGAAACCTCTACCGTTCCTGTGGCACCAGCATGAAGGTCAATACGACCGCCTTTGCCATTTTTATGACGGGCTTGAAGTTTCCCTCCCGCACGAATACGGCCCCCATCTGCCATAAGCATGATGCGGCCATCACTGGTTTTTGTCAGGCCTGTCGCTTTAATGGTGCCGCTATTTTTAATGGCAAGCCCGTAAATATTGCCATTGGCGGCCTGAAGCTTCACCCGTGTGGCTTCTATTGTGCCGTCATTTTCAATCCCAACACCTGTCGCGGGCTGGCCTTTGGACCGTGTGAATCCAACCTTCACGGACATGCGGTCACGCCCTTTTTCCGCCAAGAAAACCTCTTTGCCGGCCCCAAGTGTCACTTCGCCATTTTTACTGATAATCTTGCCGGTCCCGGTGTTTTTAATCTCCCGGGCCATGAGATAAATATCACCATTTTTAGAAAAGATTTTACCGTGATTGATAATTTGCGCTTTTGACTCTCCTTGGAACAGGAGGTCTCTTTTGTTCATAAAGTCTTCGTCACTCACTTGCAATGTCGAGCCAACAAAGCCCCCCGTATCAATCACAGCACCGGCCCCGATCATGATCCCATTTGGATTGAGGAGGAAGACGCGGCCATTGGCTTTAAGACTCCCAAGAATACTTGAAGGGATATTCGAAACAACACGATTCAGCACAGCAGAATTCGATCCTGGTTGGAGAAACTGCACCAGCTCCCCCTTCCCGATCGAGAAGTCATTCCAGTGGATGATGGCGCGATCACTTGTCTGCTTAATCACCATGTTGTTGTTTGTTGGAGACGTGATTGTAGCGCTGCCGCCAACCACAGCCCCTCCTGTTGGATTCGCATGGGCCTTTCGATCGAATCCATCAAGCTCTAAGCCAACCAAACCGCTTCCAAAAGCTGTCGCCCCCATTAAAGCCCGCACCAAAAGATCTTTACAAGCCGCTGTCTCAGTGGCCTGTGGCTTTGAAGCATTTAATGGCGTGCTGTTTCTTTTTGTCCGTTCCATTGGCTGACCCCCCTAAGGCTGTTTGCTGGTCATATGCGTTGTGCCTTAGCTTTTCTTTGCAAGTAACAAGGGTGATTAGGAATCTTCCCCCCAGAAGATAATCCCTCTCTTTTGCCCTCTCTATAAATATCAGTTTATTTGCTCTGAGTCTGATATAAATTGTTTCAAATATCGTTACAGGGCTTGCAAAGCATTAAGAGCCCTCCAAACCTTCCCATAACAGTAAGCTTAAGCCATTTGTTAAGGAAAAGTTAGAGATTAGATGAGGTCTATTCTTAAAATTTCAACATATAGACTCACAATGAAGTCTAAAAAGTGATATATTATTCATATCTGGCCTTCAAAAACTTTTCTCTATTTTTGCTTGGCCGCAAAACGTAAATTAGGAGGAGAAAAAAACCTTGGAGAAAGTCGCGATTTTATGGTTAATAAAAAAACAACATCACAAATGCCGTCTTTCTTTTTGCAAAGATCGAACATCAAAGATCCTTGCGCCCTATTATTCACCGCTTTTGTCTTATACCGAAAGTAGATGTGATATAATTTATATTTTTCAAATCCTTAGAAGGATGTATGCTCATAGAATTTTTTGTTCCACAGTTCAACTTAAGAGAATGAAGCTTGGCAAATCTTTAAAATCTTTTCTTTGAATCAGATCGCACGGGATCCTTACCATTTTTAATAAAGATCGCTGAAAAGGTTTTTACAGCATTTTGCTTTTTCTTCGCCTGCGGAAAAATCTTGTCATACCAGCTGATAGACTCTTCCGGCACTTCAGTTGGTATTTTACTCTAAGGTTTTGTTCTTGAGAGAAAATAACGATCTCAGAGCCTTGTTATAAAGTGGATTAAGCGCCTCTTATCAATCTTTTCTCTAGAATCTTTCTAAAAGAAAAAGAAAAGAAAACAGCTTTGCTTGACGAGGTCTTTAGATTTCTCTCGGATACTTATGCAGACGATCAAGAGCAGCTGGCAAGAGCAGCTCGTGAACAGCAAAACTGAACCGGTCCCTTAAACCGACCTTGGGTTTCGCGATGCGCTGGCTTAAAGGGTCCTGAAAAGGGTAAATTGCAAATCGAGGAAAGAGTTAGGGGGACTCTTAAGCTGGGACACAAAACAACAATGCTGTAAAAATGAAAAATGGTGACATGGATCACTTTCACGCGTCTGGCTGATAACCATATTAAAAATACGATTTTCAGCACCATCGCAGACAGAAGGATACAAAACCATTGGGAAAGCCCTGATTCCATCATGACCACAGATCCATCCCATGCCATCAAAAAACTCTATAGCAAAGCTGGTTAGAGTGGCAGCCCCTTCACCCATACGATAATGTTGGGTGTTCCTATCAAACGGCGGAACCTTGAGTCTGGTCAAAGGACGTTTCACATGTTGCGCAAAATGGTTGAACAGGCTTTGCTGTCCGTTCAAATCAACACTCATCAGTTGATGGACTTAGTGCTGGCGAGCCACCATTCTCAGCATGTACAGCGCCATCGTAATCTTCTTTTACAAACACGCGTGCAATTTGTGTCCGCTTTATTTTGTGTTTTAACCCCTTTATGGATTATTGTTGATTACATTTTCTTTCCAGCACCTCTTTGTTATTACTATATTTTAGCACGCCTTGCTTCTTGTGTTGCTTTTTTCTTTCTCGCTTTGCCTTGCCGTGAAAGCGGTTATTGTGGCCGCGCCATTTATCGCTTATATGCCATGATGGCCATTCCACCCTCTTTTTATCTTGTGCATCTCTTTGCACAGAACGGACAAACCCTAGACGGTGTCGCGCTTATTCTTGTCAGTCTTTACGCGCTTTTACCTTTTGTTGTTGTGGCTGGGCTGAGCGTTTTTCCTTTGACCCTTATCGAGGTGGCTTTGGTGTCCTTGCCCGTTGCCGCCATCACAGCTTGGGGCGCTTATCAGACCCCAAATATGACCTTGGCCAATTATATTGGCACCCTTTGGCTCTTAGCCCTTGTCATTGGTGTTGCGGCCATGGCTGGCACGACACAGCTTAACTATATGATCGGCCTCGTCAATCGCGCGACAAGAGATGTTCTGACAGGGGCTTTTACACGGCGCAGCGGCGAAGAAAGCCTAGACCTCGCTTTTCGCATGTCTTTAAAACAAAATGATCCGCTGTCTGTGATTTTTGTGGATCTTGATCACTTTAAGTCCATCAATGACGATTATGGCCATGAAGATGGCGATAACGCGTTACGCATGGCCGCAGAGGCTTTGAAGTCTGTTCTCAGGCGGGGCGATCTGCTTGTGCGTTGGGGCGGGGAAGAATTCCTGATCGTCATGGCCGGCACCGATACCGAAGGGGCGGCCAATGTCATCCACCGGGTGATGGAGAATGGACTCGGCCTTAGACCCGATGGGACGCCATTGACCGCCAGTATGGGGCAGGCAGAACGCAGCATGGATAAGATTCATGACTGGATGCATTTGATCGAGCTTGCGGATCAGCGCATGTATAAAGCAAAACATGCTGGTCGCAATCGCTGCTATCTCAATGACACCGAGGTCATACAAGGCAAGACTCCAACGCAAGAGGTTTAAAATCAGGCTTTAAGGCGGTTGGCAGATCTCGGTCTTGTTAAAAAAGTTTTAGGGGGTTCTTAGGGGGGCTTTTGGAAAAGTCCCCCTAAGAGGAGACCCATAAGGGTCTCATCGGGGCCATTCCGGATGATGGCTATCGATGACAAAGTCATGCTGATGGCGTATCGCGGCATGGCGATGCGGGTGGACATGTGGTTCTGGCCCTTCCCAACCTTCATGATCATGGCTATGATGTGCATCATGGTAATGCGGGTGATCATGCGAAAGGGCTTTATGCTCATGGGATAAGACCAAGTGATCACGCTTGGGCCAAAGGCGCAAAGCACCGCAAAGGCCCAGGCCAGCCACCAACGCCATCCCAAAGAACGCGACCTCTCCAAGATCAAATAAACGCTGCGCTTCCTGTGTTCCCAACCAGCCTGCGAGGGGATAACAGACGAGCCAGCAAAAATGCGAAAGGGCGAACTGGGCGGCAAAATAAGCAGAACGATCGGCTGCTTTTGCCGAGCGTCGTACCAACCGCCCGGCGGGGGTTTGTGTCGCAGCAAGCCCCACCCCAAGACAAAACCAAAGGGGCATCAGACTCCAAAAACCAAGGGCGGCATTTCCTGGTGGTAAAACCAAAAACAGGCCGCCACCAAAAACCAAGGTGCAGGTTAAGAGCATCGCCCCGCCAATCATGAAAAGACGATCGCGGTCTTCCCCCAGCACTTTGGGCAGCAAGAGCGCTGTCACCATAGACCCAGCCCCTGCCGCGCCATACATCAGCGCTGTGTCACTCTGCCCAAGACCAAACCGATCCTGAGCGAGAATAACCGTATTCACGAGAATCATAGAACTCGCAGCAGCAACACTCCACCCTAGGGCAAAGAGCGCCCGCAATCTTGGCGTTTTAAAATAGGAGCGCACGCCAAAAAGCAAATTCTCCCCCAATCGTCTTGACCGTTCGCTCATAGCGGCCTTCGGTAAGGTCAGGCTTATCAACAGGCTTGCAGACAAAAGAAAAGCGATCCCATTCAAAAGAAAAAGGCTATCAAAAGCCATGAATCCTAAAAGAAGAATCGCCAAGACCGGGCTGGAGAGCGCTTCTATATCATAGGCTAAGCGCGATAAAGACAGGGCTTGGGTATAGTCTTTTTCATCTTTGAGGATGTCGGGGATACAGGCCTGAAAAAGCGGCGTAAAAGCCGCTGATGCGCTATTCAGTAAAAAGATTAAAATATAAATCTGCCAGATCGCCTCAATCCAAGGCAGGCAGCACACCAAAACAGCGCGCAGGACATCAAGGGCTATCAAGAGAGACCGTCGTGGCAAGCGATGTGCGATCCCCCCCACAAAGGGCGCAATACAAACATAAGCGATCATTTTAAGCGCAAAGACGGTTCCTAAGACAAAACTTGCATCCTCTCCTGCCATCTCATAGGCCAAAAGAGCAAGGGCAACAGAGGTCAAACCTGTACCGACAAGCGCAATAATTTGGGCGGCAAGAAGCTTCCGATAGAGGCGATTCTGTAAAGGATGGAAAAGCCCTATTGTCTTGACCGATGACATGTTTGTTCTCTCCTTTTTCCGACATATGACCAAGCTTTACCACCCTGTCTCATGAAAAAGCAAAGGTCTCACAGGACCTCTTTCTTGACAGGATACTCAAACTGTATCATGCATCATGTGTAATGGTTCCTTGCAAAGGATGAAAAGGGAACATGGTGCGGTGTTGCTTTTTAAACGCCAATTCCATGACTGCCCCCGCAACTGTAAGCGATGAGCAAAGCTGAAATGCCACTGAATCCAGACGATTCTGCGTCAAAAAGGGTTCGGGAAGGTCAGCGAAGCAAAGACCCGCAAGTCAGGAGACCTGCCATTCACCTTTCAACCAACCCAAGGCGGGGCGCCTTGGAAGGAGGCCTTATGGCATGTCGATTCTGTGCTGATACGCTTTCTCGCCAGCAATCTTTACTTGCAGAAATCCAAAAATATTCTATCAGAAAATGGATCGCACAGCACCCCCCCTTTCTCGTCAAGGCAATCGTCATCAACGCTTTAAAGTAAGGCGGGTTAGAGCCTTTTGCGTGATGATTGATGCACACAAAATGCTCTCTCTTATTGTTTTCTCCGCAAAACGAAAGCGACCAGGGGGATCCACCTGATCGCGCTTTGCGCGAGCGCGTTTTCTCTCCTGTGAGAGAAACAGAATGCCAGACAGCCTTTCTCCATGCCTTTGACCAGAATTTGGCGCATGATCGCATATCATTAGCCATACGGGGGAAATCCTGCATGACAGCCTTTCTAGAGGTTACAGATCTTAAATATTGCGCTTCAAATGGCGATCAGCTTCTCACAGATGTGTCTTTTGCGCTGCCGCAAGGGGCGATCCTTGCTATTGCTGGCCCTAACGGTGCCGGAAAAACCACTTTGCTCAATCTCTTAGCGGGCATTGAGCCCTTACGTTTTGGTGATGTTCGTCTGGAGGGCCAAAGTCTTAAAAAAATGTCTTCCTTGGAACGCGCGCGCAAAATTGCCGTTGTCTCACAACACTCAAATCCTGATGGACGTTTAACGCTGAAAGACTATGTCGCCCTCGGTCAAATGCCAATCTGGAATGACCATGCGAAAAGCGAGCATGGCAGGGCCTTAGACCACATCCTCATGCAAACCCAGATCACAAAGTTGGCCTCCCAGCCCATGGCGCGACTTTCGGGGGGGGAAAAACAACGCGCCCATATTGCCCGCGCGCTTGCACAGCGGCCCCAGCTTTTGTTCTTGGATGAACCGACCAATCACCTGGATCCAGAGGCCAAAGGGCGGACGCTCTCCCTCATCACAGCCCTTGGCATAACGGTTATCACCATTCTCCATGACCTTGTGATGATTCCGGAATTTGCCACCCATGTCGCCTTAATGAAGGAGACATACCTGACAGCTTTTGGTCCTGTATCCGATATCCTGACACAAGATGCTGTGCGTACAACATTTGGTGTTGATTATGTGCTGCTTTCCCATGAAGGGCGACAGATCCCGGCCCTCGATATTCGAAAAACGGCAATACATACCTAAAAAAGAACAGAACTCTTTTCAATATTCCTAAAGTTACATTTATCGCAAAACTTTTATGGAGCCCCTGCCATGAAAAAACATTGGGTCATGAAAACACTGTCTTGTGCCACCATGTTCCTTAGCCTGGCACACACAGCGTCCGCAGATGTCACGATCGATAATTGCGGTACAGCATTAACATTTGAAAAACCCCCTGAGCGCTTGGTTGTCCATGACATGAATATGACGGACATGGCCTTTGCGCTGGGGCTTCAAGACAAGATTGTTGGCCTAACGGGGATCACAGGATGGTATAAAACCAGTCCAGATTTCGATGCTCTGCGAGGCGACATTCCTGAATTAGCCCCAAAATATCCGACCGTTGAAAATCTCGTTGCAGCCTCACCAGATCTGTTTTTCGCGGGATGGTATTACGGTATGAAACCCGGCGGCGACGTCACACCAGACACTCTGGCCCCTTTCGGCATCAAGACAATGATCCTGACGGAAAGCTGTGTGCATTTGCATAAAAATCGTCCCGAAGCGAGTATGGATCTCTTATTTGATGATGTGATCCGTTTGGGACAGGTTATGGATGTCGCCGCTAAAGCCAAAGCCCTCGTCGCCGGTTGGAAAGAGCAATTGGCAGCCCTGAAAGCCAAAACGGCCAATCAGCCTAAACGGCGTGTCTTCTTGCTGGACGGTCCAGCCGATGCCCCCTTTACCGCTGGCAAATTTGCCATCCCCGATGCTATGATCGCAGCGGCGGGTGGTGAAAATGTGACCCATGATTTGGACACCAGTTGGGGCCGCACCTCATGGGAGGCTGTTGCGGCGGCGAATCCGGAATTCCTTGTGCTTCTGGATTATCAAAACGGAAATGGGGCCGCTGATACATTTCAATTTTTGAAGAACCACCCTCTCATGGCTCATAATGACGCCGTCAAAAAAGGCCGCTGGATTGGCTTGCGCTATGAAGAATTAACGCCGGGTCCAGCAAATATTGAGGCCGTTGAAAAAATGGCCAAGGCCATGCACCCGGATATCTTTTAAAATGACGCGGTTTGGTTTGGCACTCATTTTGGGGGCGGCCATTTTGGCCACCCTCATTTTGCTGTCGGTGTTTTATGGTACGACAGCGATTCCTCTTGCCGATATCGTCTCTGCCCTGGCCAGAGCCCTTGGCTGGCATGCCACAGATCCCACAGCGATGGACAGAATCATCTTGGATCTGCGCCTGCCACGCGCATTATTTTCAGCGATTATCGGGGCGGGATTGGGCATTGTCGGTGTGGTGCTTCAGACAACGACACGCAATGATCTGGCAGATCCTTTCTTATTTGGCTTATCTTCGGGGGCTGCCGCTGGCGCTGTTTTTGTGATCACAGTGACGGGCGATGTGTTGGGACTTTGGACGCTTCCGATCGCGGCTTTTTTTGGCGGTTTAATTGCCTCTGGGATTGTGCTTTTGCTTGTGCGGCGGTTAAGAACCAGCGCGCCAGAAAAACTCATTCTCTCCGGTCTTGCGGTGTCTTTCCTTTTTTCAGCCATCACCAATTATCTTATTTTTTCTGGAGACAGCCGTGCAGCGCATAGTGTCATTTTTTGGATGCTCGGGGGGCTTGGTCTCTCACGCTGGGAAACCTTACCGCTTGTGCTGGGCGGTTTGGTTTTGATTTTGACCTTCGCTTATGACCGTCGACGGTGGCTAGATGCGCTTTTAGCAGGAGATTTAACGGCCCTCAGCCTTGGTATTCCTGTCTCGCGTTTACGTCTTATTGCCTTTATGGTCTCAGCCCTTGCCTCAGCCGCGTTTGTTTCGGTGGCTGGCGTTATTGGTTTTGTCGGGTTGATGGTCCCGCATCTTGCAAGAGGCCTGGTTGGCCCCTTACACACACGGCTTTTGCCCATGGCGGCCTTAATCGGTGCGATTCTACTGACCGCCTCTGATAGTCTTTCACGCATGTTGCTGGCACCCCAAGAACTTCCTGTCGGCATTATCACGACGTCGCTTGGGGCCTTTTTTGTGTTTGCGATTTTGCTTGGCAGACAACAAAAGTAATCTTACTTCCGACATTTGGGACAGTTTGGTATTTTTCGCTTTCGCGAAATCAGGCGCTTTTTTCGAGAAAAAGTCTCTCAAAAAGCTTTTGAGGGTCAGATATTGTATAGAATACAAACAGATGCATGCATGTTATTCGCGCTTTTCCAAGACAATCTATATTATAGATTGATTGGGGTCTTAATTTATGGTTAAAATATGCCCATCAAAGCGGTCTACAGCATTTTGCTTCATCTTGAGAGTCAGAGAAATGCTGTCAGCTTTTATTTTTACCGCAAAACGGACCAAAAGAATAAGTTTGCCCTTTGCTTTAAGATTTTACCGCAAGACAGCCCAAAGGGATGATCCAATCACTTTATCCTTTGTTCTAAGGATCTCTCCCCATGATGAAGCTCGCCCTTTATAGGTGCCAGAGAATCGAGTGGATCGGTTTCATAATCTGCGCGGGTTTGGCCCTTTTCTGGGTATGGCAGACCATAGATTTTTTGGTTTTAGAGCATTTTTTCTTTACGGTTTTAAGCTTTATTTCTTTGTTTTGGTTCTCTTTTTTCACATTTCGTTATGGCGTGTGTCTCTATAGAACCCGCCCTGTTCTCATTCTCTGCCAAGAGGGCATTTTTTTTGATGAAATGCGCCATGCCATTATGCCTTGGTCTATGATCAAAGATGTCCAGCATTATAGCGCCGGCAATGAGCGTTATCTCAGGATTACACTGCTGGATGCGCGTTTTTTAGAAGACCATTATGGTGGTGACGGCCATCAGATTCGGATCGCCCCCTGGCTTCCCGGGATTGACATCCGCTTACATGGCCTGAAAATCTCTGAAAAAGAGCTGCAAGAGCATATTTTGGCAAAATTACAGGCCTATGCCGAAAATCCCGCAGCAGATTTTAACTGTTCCCAAAAGAAAGACCTCTGCATAA
>DDLW01000125.1 GCA_002340345.1 Alphaproteobacteria bacterium UBA2562
GATATTATGCAGAGGTCTTTTTTATATATCTCGTTCTCTCATTTTATGTTTTAGCATTTATGATTTGCCCCTCTTTTGTGAAGAAAAAACTTTGCTTGGGTGTTGTCTTATACCGCTCGCCTTCTTCAAAAACATGAATAGAAACACGATCCAAATTTCTAAGGCTTCCTGTCGGCGCAGAAATATTCATCCAGTCAAAAGAAATTTCCTCTTCTTCTGGCGCTAAAGTTATGTAACGACGATGTTCTCCTAATATATTTTCTTGGGAATCATGGAATTTTAATAATACAGATATTGAAATATATTCATCTTTGGCCTCTTTAAGAGATTCAAGAGCGTATTTTCCTTGGAGGCGATAGCTATATTGACGGCTTGCCCTGGAGAGTTGGAACCCCTTCTGGTTGCTTTTGAAAGGTTTTAAACTTATTTGAGACATGCCGGATTGTTTAGACTTTAAGGTTTTATAGAGATCAATCCTATGGCTATCACCTTTTATGGCTGAAGACGTTTTTGCTTCATGCCCGCTAAGATCATAAGGATTATTCTCAACCTTTTCTCGAAGGACCGCTTGTTCTGGAAGAGAAAGAGGAGGCTTTTTTTGTGCTTTGGGTTTTTTTATTGGCAGAGAAGGCTGTTTTCTTGTTTGAATAGGGGGCGTGTCTTCATGGAATTGTTCTGCCCCTAACCAATGTTCAAAAATATCTTTTGCATCCCAGCGCTCTTTAAGATCAACTTTTAAGAGGCCTTCACAAAGTTTTCGCCAATGAGGGTCTGCGATCTCAGCCAATTGTGCTGGTAAAACGGAGATTGGCGCCATACCCTTTGTGGTGTTTTTGCGCGCTGACGGCAGGGCCAAAGGATGGCGCCCCAATAAACATTCCGTCATGATCATGCCAAGAGACCAAAAATCACCTTTAGGGCTGATGAGATCGGGGTTTTGGCGACATTCAGGGGCTTGATACCATCTTAAACGTGGATCTTGAATGCGGGACTCAATAGGGCTGCCATTTTCGAGACGGCCAAAATCATTTAAAACCAACATGAGCGGTGCTGCGGAACGCAGCTGAATGGCTTGGGGGCGCAGCGCATTATGGACAACCCCTTGCCTGTGAAGCTGTGAAAGAGACCAAGCCAGATGACCAAGCATGACACGTAGAAGTGCACCTGCACCGCAGTTTTCAATGGCTTTCGGAGATATGCTTCTACTTTGTCGGCCCAATTCCATAAGAAGACGGCCAGCCCCCCCTCCAGCGCAATCTTGTAATTCCCAGGCACGTCCTTTGCGTCGACCATGGGCATGGATACCGATAACAAGGCTTGGAAACATTTTTGTGAGATTGCGATATAGGTGGCTTTGCGGATCAAAACCGTCGCGATAAAGCTTAAGAAGAAAAAGTTGTTTTGTGTTCTTTTTCTGAAGCAAAAGATGGTCCGATCGTCCCGGACGATCCAACATACAATCCAAAAGGTCAAAGTCAGCTTTAAGCTGATCGGGAAGAAGAGTCTGGGCTTTGGCCAGAATCGCTTTTGGTAGTGTATAGGATGCGCCCGATGACGGACTGGGAGTCACTTTTGCACGATGGGGAACAGGTTGTTCGCCAAGAGGCGTGTCTTGACGCAAACCTGTCAGAAGACGATTGGGGGAAAGCTGGCTGGATTGGCCAAGGGCGTGAAAGGCCCAGCAAGTGTTTGGTGAAGACGAGACAGGGGCTTGCGGATCCTGTCGTTGACGTCTTAAAAGACCATGTAAAAGCGTAAGAGCTTTTGTCTCAGAAGGGGCGGTATTTTCGGAAAGAGTTTGCTTAAAGCAGAGTACATCTTGATCCGTTTCAAGATGACGAATTGAAGATTGTAAAGAAAAGTCCCCCTTAAAACCCTGGGTGGGACCCGCAAGAATAAAGAGAAGATGCTCGATTTTTTGAGGGAGTCTTTTGAGATTAATATGGAGAGTGGTCATTCCGTCTTGATGTGTTTGTTTCCCTGTATTTTGAAACACTAAAACATCATGAGGTCTTTGAGGGAGACTTGGGGACACAATCCATTCTGGTCCAGCGATCCGACCTTGTCGGTTCAGCCCGACCACAAAAGGGGTTGCTTTTGCAAAAGAAGGCTGGTCATTTCCAGAATGCCAGTTCAATATTAAAACAATCTCTTCGGGAAAAAATGTTTGATTTTCCGGCGTTGGCGAGACTTCAGAGCGTGCGGATAGAGGCAAAACACCAGCCCAAGGAACTGTTTTTAGCCCCATGGATGTCTGGCCCTGACTTTGGAGCATTTCTTCCATGTCTATCGCCATAGGTCATCTTTCATGAAAGCAAAGTCTTAGAGTCATCCGCGACCAAGACTAAGTCGCGAAGGGCTCTAGAGCATATTTCTTGACTTAAAGGAAAATCAAAATTCTGGAGAGCAGAATTCTATGCCTCAATGTCATTATAGCGCGTAAATACCAATATGTGGTTTATGATTCGTTTTTATTTGGTGAAGAATAAACCTATAGGAATTATAAGAAACTTATTTTTATAGCTTTTGGTGAGCATCTATGAATGTTTCGTAGGAAATAATATCTTAAAAGTTGAGTTTGGTAAGTATTTACTATTTATTTGGAGATTTATTTTTGCGGAACAAGCAAGCCCTGTTGTTTGGGAAGCGTTACTTCCCGGACACCCGTCGCGTTGCATATGGCAATAAGCATTGTTGGAACTGTTTTTCTTTTCCGAGCTTCGGCAAGAGCAGAAGTGCAATTTTCAGAAGATTGAATGGATCTATTTGTTTTATCAGCAAGCATAATATTCGTAAAACGCCCTTTTTTATCTCTGACGATTACAATATCGCGTTGTGATGATTGATAATGTTGATAGGCCAAACCGGGGCCAGCCGCCGCCGCTTTTATCGGATCAGATGCGAGAACCGTTGGTGCCGTGTTTTGTTTAGCATTCGGTTGCTCGACCGAGGGCCTCACAAAGTGAGGTTTCGCAGGCGGTAAATGTTTGGGTTTCATAACAGTCTGTGAAGAAATAATTTGGGTCTGTGATTTCTTTTGAGAGGGCAAATTCCTCGGTTTTGATGTTTGGTCATAATAATGAATGGGCTTGCCACGCCCGATCTGGCCCTCGGCAAGCTTTACCAATTCTTTTGTTGGTAAAGGTTTATAAACAACAGATGGTTTTGTAAGAGAACGCTTCTGTTGTGGAAGATAGGACTGTTTCGTCTTATAAGATGCGACATTTTTTCTAGAGTTTGTCTTAGAATTGTTCTCTTTTGTAGAATTATAGTACGCTGATCGTGTTTTCTGACCTTGGTTTAAAGTCTCTCTTTGAGTATATCCTTTGGTATTTCTTGCTTGTCTTTCTCTTTTTGCTTCTGGCGAAATGTAAGGTTCAAGGAATGTAATGCCGTCATCACTTTCCTCAATAATATTATAATCTGATTCTGCTGATTGTATGGACGCTATTCTTTGTGAAACATCATTATCTTGTCTATTTTTAAAAGAAGGGCTGATGGATGAATTGTGCGCCAAAGCAATTTGATCTTGTCTTTGGGGCGCTAAAGCAGGGTGCTTTTGTATTGCACTTAAAGGCCCAGCAATTTTTTGAGAGTCGTTTCCTGTGGACCCAGACATATCGTCAGATCCTGACATCATGTTTTGAGCGGTAAAAGGAGCGGTTTCAGTGTGCAAAGAGAGGGTAACCTGTTGAACACAGCAGGGACCGGTAAGGCTATAAATGGTCATTATGGCTGAAACTGCGAGAAAGACAGAAATGAAGATTTGTCGTCTTGTCATTCTCCATTTTTTCAATTGCGGCGGAGAAGACTTTCGAGTCTTTTGTGATTTAGATTTTTTTGATGATTGTGTTTTGATTTTTGAATGATGGGAATTGGTGCTCATAATAGTGTTCACACTTCTTCCACTTATCTAGAAAGGACCCTATGGTTGCTTCTGCTGTAAGGCCAGAAACAAACTCTTATACAAGGTATCATTTTTAAACGAGGCCCTGTATGGATAAATGATAACCGATGCTGCCTAACGAGTGGTTAAGGAAAGATTCACCATAGAAATAAGATAAAAAAATGGGGCTCTTAAACGAACCCCATCATAGTCAAAGATATTCAATTTTCTTTTGCAGGATGCTTATTGGCTGTTCCGCGCTTTTGAAACTTTAATTTTCTTTTTGAGCGCTTTGAGTAAGCCATCATATTTTGTGTTGCGTAAAACAGAGTTGAACTCTGCACGCTGGGTCACAATAAGGCTGACACCTTCTGCTTTAACATCAACGATTTTCCAAGATGTGCCATCATTGTTCCGAACTTCCCAGCCAACGCGGACAGGGGGACCATCATCTCGTTTCACTTCACTGGTAATATTGACACTACCATTCGCACCGGCTTTAGCATCGACAAGATTAAAGTCAACTTTTCCTAATGCTGATAATTCATTGGAATAGCTTGCTAAAATATATTCGAGATAGATGTCTCTGAACTCAGTGAGTTGTGCGTCTGAAAGATTACTACGGTAACGCCCTAAAACGAAAGCACTGATGTGATCAATATCAAAGCCTTCTTGAATCAGCGCGCGAATGCGTGTGTCTCTTTCTGCAGGAGGTAACCCTTGTGTCTGAATAGATTTTAGCGCACGCCCTGTGTAGTCAGCCAGGAAATCACGCCCTTCTTGAATGGGGTTAGCCTCTTGTTTTGATTGAATAGGCGCGGCGTTTGATACCTCTGGAGCTTCTTGTAAGGGTTCGGCTGAAGATGTGCTGTTCGCCTCACCCGCTTTTTGCTCTGCAGCCGAGGCTGTTCCATGAAAAGTAGGAAGAATGCTGCCAATGCTGAGCAGAGAAGCAAAGAGAATTGGAGTAAAAATTGCAGCGGGTCGTACTGTGACCCCGCAGAACTTAATCATGGCGGTCCTCAACATTACATGGTTCCGGGATCAGTATAAACCATATGCCTAATACCTTTCCCGGGCGGAATGATGTTTTGTTACGTAAAGGGAGCATAAACCTCGCTTTCAGGAAAATGCTCAATTTCACTTTGGTTAGTGCGTTTTTGATCGACTTATACTAAGAGGTCAAGCCCAACCTTTGAAATATGCATAGATATATACGAAACCTAACACACAGGCCTCCAAGATCATCAGCACTAAGCGAATTTTAATTTTGTTTTTCGTAAATCCAGTGGTCGGAATAAGCAAGCCAACCCAAACAAGAATAAGGGCAATTAAGAAGCTCATTCGCTTTTGATTCCTAAAATGGGTATCGCTCTTAAGATATTTTCACCTTCAAAATGCCAATGTTATTTTATGAGGCGAAGTGACTTTGCAGGTAAAATTGAGCGATAATGACTGCGAGATCACTCGATTTATGGGAAAGCTATCTCTGGAGAACGCAGGACGCAAGTAAATGCTGCTATCATTTTTTAAGAAACTATGCAGGAATACCGCTTGCGTCACGCATATTCACGATAGGGTGAAAGGGTTTTTTTCATGGTTATAGAGCATCAAGACACCAAAACTATCGTGGAAAAACAAAGAACTGCCCTGCATGAGGCGCAAAGATGGAAAGAAAATGCAAAGCCATGGGATCAATGGGCTGACAATGTCGCACGCATGGCCGATAGGCTTAATCAACCTTTCTTGAAAGCCTTAGACATACAGCCAGGCCAGCATGTTTTAGATCTGGCTAGCGGCCCAGGAGAGCCTGCTCTTAGCATGCGAAAAGTAATTGGCGATGCACCAGCACTGTTGGTTGCAACAGATTGGATTCCTGAAATGCTTATGGCCCTGCGAAAACGTGACCTTGAGTCTGGTAAGGGTGATATTGAAGTGGTGGCAACGGATATGGAATCTCTTCCATTTAAAGAAAAGAGTTTTGATCGTATTAGCTGTCGGTTTGGCATTATGTTTCTATCCAACCCTTTGAAAGCTTTGAAAGATTGTTATAATATTTTGAAATTGAAAGGACAGATTGGGTTTCTTGTTTTTGGTCCTTTGAAAGAAAATAGTTTGCACAATGTCCTTCATGAAGCTGTGCAAGATGTTTTTGGCTTCTCTGAAAAAGAAAACAGCTATAGCCCTTTTCGATATGCCTCTTCTCAAGAAGACGAACATGGTGCCGAGAGTCTTGAAAGTATGATGGAAAAAATAGGCTATAAAAGCCTTAAAAGTGAGACTCTTAGAATAGAGAAATACATTTCTGGAGAGTCTTCTTTTTGGCAACAACAGTTAGAAATGAGTTACTCATATTACTTAAAAACAAAATCAGAAGACTCTTTATTTAGATTAGATGATAACATTAGAGGAAGATTTGAAAATACAAGATCAGAAAAAGGCATTCCTATAACAATGAAGGCAAGAATTATTACTGGTATAAAAACATAATATATAAGGGTTATTGTTAAAATATATAAATTATTGAATGATATATATTGCCTGTAGAATTTTTTCAGAAAAAAACTTTACAGTACTTTACATTAATTTACTATGTTGATAATGGCATTTCTAATAAAATAAAAAATATAGATATTTGGGGTTTTATGGGAGAGTATAAAATCCTATAAATTTAATTTTAAAAGAGAGATTGTGAAATAAGTAAAGCGAAATTACAGTGCAGCTGGTGTGGTGAAGTTACTTTAATACCTATATTAAAGAGAAGGACTCCGACTTTGAACTCTTAGCTTTGAAAGCTTAACGCTATAGGTTTAACTTTTAAAAGATATAGAGAGTAAAAAATATTATGGGCATGCCTCGCATAAATCCCTCCATCATTCTTGCCGTTGGCATAGCAGTTGTCACGGTTTTATATATTCTCTCCGGGCAATTTCCAGAAGATGCTGACGTTCAAACGGCTTCTGCTCCAGGATCTGTAAAAGAAGAGATTAAACCGAACCCAAAAGTTCGCTACCTAGAAAGTCATGTTCAACAAAAACAAATAGAACTCATATTGCGGGGAAGAACAGAAGCCTCTCGTAAAGTTGAAATCCGCGCTGAAACAAATGGTAAAGTCATCGAAATTCTTCTGGAAAAAGGACAGGCGGTCGATAAAGGTGCTTTGCTCTTAAAATTAGACCAAGAAGATCGTCCTATTCAGTTACAAAAAACCCGTGCCCTTGTGAGCCAGAGAAGTAAAGAAGCGCGGGCGGCGCAAAAACTTTCGAAGAGAGGGTTCCAATCCGAAGTAAAGCTTGCAGAAAGTCTTGCTCACTTAGCAGATTCAAGAGCACAAAAAGCAAAAATAGAAAAAGAAATAGCAGATACGTCTATTCAATCCCCTTTTTCTGGAATTTTAGAAGATTTACCTGTTGAAATGGGTGACTATGTGGTGAGCGGCGACAAAGTCGCAACTATTCTTGATTTAGATCCTTTACTCATTGTCGCTGATTTGACCCAAAGAGATATCAGCAAAGTCAAAGCAGGGATGTCAGGGCGCGCCGAACTTGTCGATGGTCAAAAAGCTGTGGGCTCTGTCCGATATGTTGCGGCTTCAGGGGAGAGCGCAACAAGGACTTTTCGTGTTGAATTAAGTGTGCCAAATGCGCAAAAAACTTTGAAAGATGCGATGTCAGCAGAAATGATTATTCCACTCGAAGCTGTCAAGGCACACCGTATTACACCAGCGATCCTTGCGCTTTCAGATTCTGGCGAGATTGGCGTGAAAATTATCGTCAATGGCAATAGTGTTCGTTTTGTTAAAGTCGAAATATTAGCAAATGAACCAGGAGGATTATGGGTCGGAGGCCTGCCCGATACCGCAAGAATTATTACGGTTGGTCAAGAATTTGTCAATGAAGGGCAAATTGTAGAACCAGTTTTAGATCAAAGGAATGCGGAACTTCCAAAAGAAACAAAGAAGAACTGGCTTTAAACTGATTCCAAGGAAAAAGTTTTGAGCGCCTGATAGTAAAAAAAAGACTAAGCTTCGCACTGAATTTTATAAAATTATAAATACTCTCGTAGCTTGGGTCGACTCTCAAGGAATCATTAGGATTCCACAAAACCATTTTATAGGAGTGACGCATGCAAGCAGTTATTGATGCGGCATTGTCACATGCGAGAACAGTTCTCTTAAGCCTTCTTCTCATCCTTATCATGGGCCTTTATGCCTATATTACGATTCCTAAAGAATCTGCCCCAGATATCAATATTCCTATTCTATATGTTTCTATGTCTCTTGATGGAATTTCTCCGGAAGACGCAGAAAGACTGTTATTACGCCCGATGGAGTCGGAATTAAAAAGCGTTGAAGGGGTGAAAGAAATGCGGGCCACCGCTTATCAAGGCGGTGCGAATGTTGTGCTTGAATTTGATGCGGGTTTTGATGTTGATGTCGCCCTTGATGATGTGCGCGAGAAAGTTGATCGTGTGAAGCCGGATCTTCCCGAAGATGCCGATGAGCCAACGGTTAATGAGGTCAATTTTAGCCAATTTCCTGTTCTTATTGTGACCTTATCTGGCAATGTTCCCGAGCGTAGCTTGCGTAAACTCGCACGTGAATTGCAAGATGATATTGAAAGTCTTTCGACTGTCCTTGAAGCAAAGCTTGCTGGAGACCGTGAAGAAGTTGTTGAGCTTCTTATTGATCCTTTAATGGTTGAAAGTTATGGCTTAGATGCAGGAGAGGTGATTAGCGCCATCGGTCGTTCAAATTTGCTGATTGCGGCAGGCAATATGGATACAGGCCATGGCCGATTTGCGATTAAAGTGCCCGGCCTTTTTGAAGATCTTTCTGACATCTTAGAAATGCCCCTCAAAGTCCATGAAAATGCTGTTGTGCGCATTGGCGATGTTGCCGATGTTCGTCGTACCTTTAAAGATCCTGAAGGCTATGCACGCATTAATGGCGAGACAGCCATTGGTTTAGAAGTTTCAAAGAGAAGCGGCGAAAATATTATTGAGACGATCGAAGCTGTGAGAGAGATTGTCAAAGCCCATCAACGCTATTGGCCTCCCCATATTGATGTGACCTTCACGCAAGATCAATCAACAGAGATTCGCAACCAGCTTAAAGATCTAGAAAACAATACCTTATCGGCTATCCTTCTGGTGATGATTGTTGTTGTGGGTGCCCTCGGTGTGCGCTCTGCAGCCCTGGTGGGGGTTGCTGTGCCAGGGTCATTCTTAATTGGCGTGTTGGTGCTGTATGCTATTGGTTTTACAGTCAATATGGTTGTATTGTTCGCGCTTATTTTAGCGGTCGGTATGCTTGTTGATGGTGCTTTGGTTGTCACAGAATATGCCGATCGAAAAATGGGAGAAGGCCTATCGCCAAATCATGCCTATGGCAGGGCGGCAAAGCGTATGGCCTGGCCGATTACCGCATCGACGGCGACAACTTTAGCCGCCTTTTTGCCCTTGGTCTTTTGGCCAGGTGTGGTGGGCGAGTTCATGAAATATCTCCCCATCACTTTGCTGGCAACCTTAACAGCATCGTTGTTAATGGCTTTAATCTTTATTCCAACCCTTGGTGCCACATTACGAACAAGCCATGGACGGCCTGAAAATTCGAAAATGAATTTTACAGCTGGCGAACATAGTGACTTACTCTCCGCAAAAGGATTTACAGGTGCTTATGTTCGACTGTTAAACCGAGCCTTGAAACATCCCGTAAAAGTTTTGATGGCCGCAAGCCTTTGTTTAATTGCAGCGCAAACCGCTTATGCTCTGTTTGGCAATGGTATCGAGTTTTTTCCTGAGACCGAGCCGGAAAATGCCGTTTTAAATGTTCATGCGCGTGGGAATTTATCAATTGATGAGCGCGATAGTCTCATTCATGAAGTTGAAGACGAAGTTCTTAAGCTGCAAAATGAAAAAGGTGAATTTCGCGCGATTTATGCACGCTCGCAATCTTCAAGCCAAGGAGAAGACCAAACCGCTGATGTTATTGGCTCAATTTCCCTTGAATTCGTTGATTGGGATTTGAGACGTAAAGCCGATGATATCTTAGAAGATCTTAGGGCGCGGACGGCCCATCTTGCAGGCATTGTGGTGGAGCCTCGAAAACAAGAAGAAGGTCCCGGAGGCGGGAAGCCGATTGAAATTGTTTTAAGTTCTCGATATCCAGAACTTTTAGAGCCAAATGCCGCACGTCTCCTCAAAAATTTGGAAGAGAATATTACAGGCCTTAAGGATCTAGAAGATAGCCGACAAATTCCTGGTATTGAGTGGCAGCTCACGGTTGATCGTGCCGAAGCGGCACGGTTCGGAGCGGATATCACTTTGATCGGCAATATCATTAAAATGGTCACGAATGGCATTATTTTTTCGAGTTATCGCCCGGATGATAGCGATGATGAGATCGATATTATTGCCCGTTTCCCCGATCGCTATCGCACTTTAGATCAGTTAGATCGCCTGCGCGTGCAAACCGTGATGGGACAAGTTCCTATTGACAATTTTGTTCATAGAGAGGCTGTGCCGAAGGTTGGTGAATTGAATCGTCATGATGGACTGCGCGTCATCACTGTCAAATCTGATGTCCAGCAAGGCATTCTGCCTGATGTGAAAGTCAAAGAAATCCAGAAACTTTTAACCGACAATCCAAATATATTAGATTCAGAAATTACCTACCGCTTCAAAGGGGAAGATGAAGAGCAAAAAGAAGCGGGTGCCTTTTTGATGAAGGCTTTTCTCGTGGCCTTATCGATTATGGGAATCATCCTTGTGACCCAATTTAATAGTATTTACAGTGCAATGTTAATCTTAAGTGCTGTGGTCATGTCTACAATTGGTGTCATGCTCGGTTTGATGATCATGGGGCAACCTTTTGGTATTGTCATGGGGGGGATTGGTGTTATTGCTCTTGCTGGAATCGTCGTAAATAACAATATCGTGCTGATCGATACCTTTGACTATCTGAAAACAGTTGAGAAAGATGACCGTGCTGCGATTCTCCTAACCGGCGCCCAAAGATTACGTCCTGTTTTATTGACAACGGTGACGACAATTTTGGGTTTAATGCCAATGGTCTTGAAAATGAATATCGATTTTCTTTCTCGAGAAGTCACTATTGGGGCGCCCTCAACCCAATGGTGGTCTCAGCTGGCAACTTGTATTGTGTTTGGGTTGGCTTTTGCCACAATATTGACACTGGTTGTAACGCCTTGCGCTTTAATGATGAGAACGAGAGTGCAAAATTGGCGGCAGCGACGCAAAGAAAAATCTAATCTTAGAAGAGCAAACTTAAAATAAGGTCATATCCATACTCTCGAGCGGTTTGACTGAAAACGTGTGATCCCTTAAAAGCTGGTCCAAATCACTCGCTATCTCTTTGTTCTAGATCGGTTCCTTTCAGATAAAAGCTGAGGGATTCCAAATTATGAGAAAAATTGCTTAACAATATTACTGACAATAAATCTCGTGATTTGACGAAAAAAGGAGAGGCCAAAAGGATCACTTTATCCTTTTGGTCCGTTTTGTGAAAAACAAAAATAGAGAGCCTTCCGTTTGAGTCTCAATAAATGCGAAAGGCTCTGGAGCCCTCCGCGATCAAATTGGATCATGGGTGACTCTAGAGCCTTGTTTTTGCCGCAAAACGAAAGCGACCAGGGGGATCCACCTGATCGTATTTTACTCTAAGATTGCAATTGTGTCGCTTTTGCCATGGCCATATCCATGTGAAAGAAAATTTGTATCTTATCTTGCGGTCAGCGGCTTCTCATGTAAAAACATATTAGAATATTTCGCTTTTAATTTGAAATAGGTGAAATGCTTTATATCTTTGTTTTTACAGAAAAATACATGATTAAAGGGGCTTCCACTTTAACCAGCTTTGCTCTAGCGTGGGGTAATATATGAGGGACGTTTTAAAAACTCTTTCAGTGTCAAAAAATCGGTCATTTCGATTTATCGCAGAGTGTGCGTTGCCAAGTCTCGGACGTTATTGCAAAAATTAAGACTGAAAATTGAGAAAAGAGGCAATTAAAGGTTTCCAGTTGGAAAGGTTTTTAATAAAATTCTTATAAACACATTAAACTAAGCATTTTGTGCCATGGTTAAGCGTAGCATTTGCGCGAAAAGTAGAATATTTTAGATCGCTAATCCTTCAATCTTTGATTATATGATCATGTTCTAATGAACATATTTCAGAGAAAGCAACTTAATCGGGATCGTCCGAATGGCGAAAGACAATAAGGACAAGCTCGTAACAGACCCAAAAGCTTGGAAAGGCCGAGTACGTCTGGTCACAGAGCAATGGAAACGAAAAGTTACTTTCGCGTCTCCTCAGGCTGAGCGTGCTATTACTGGTACGCTTAAGCAAATGCAAGGTCTCATGGATACCCCTATGATTTTAGACGGGGAAATCCAAACAGATGATAAAGGGAATGCCCTTTCAAGACGTCGTTTCTGGTCCATGGCAAAGGCTGAGATGGCCTTGGAGATGATTGAGCCTGAGGCGATTGAAGGGGTAACATCTCTCGAACAATTGGCCGATATTGTGTATCTCGCACGTTATGAGCCCCCAATTCTCAATCAAATATTCAAAAATCAAGATTTTCTGTTAAAGGTCGCAAAAATACGCGACGAAAATGGTAATAATTTACTCCATTGGGCTGCCGCCGCCGATCTACCGCAACGTTTATTTTTTAGCCTTTCTGGCGCTTTGAGAGATTGGCGTGATACAGAAGGAACAGACCCTAAGATCCTGGCAATGCTGCAAGAAACCCTTGTTGCTGAAAACGCAGAATCTGTAAAATTACATGAAATTGCCTATGCGAAAAAAGATGAAGGGCTTGCTACCGAACTTTTGCGGGCAAAACACTCTGTTCGCGAGGCAAATAGGGGTGGGTCTAGCTTTATCACAGAGTCTTTGCGTACAGATGAGGGCGCTGAATATCTCCGTAAATTGGGGGAAATTGCCGAAGAACAAAAACTCGATACAGGCATTGTTAAAGAATTAACAGTCACAGATGATGATGTTAAACGCAGCCATGTCTTAAGTGAAGCCGAGCGAATCATTAATAATCTGCGCTTTGAAGATGGTCGTAAATTTAAGGAACGACTCCATGATGCGATTGATAATGAAATTAATTCTCTCGCAATGTTTCTTGAAAAAACACCAGAGGAAGCTGCGCGCAATCGCGGAATCTTTTATTTCGGCCGCTTAGACCGGGATGGCAATGATTGGCTATTCTATGTTTTGCAACATGGCGATCTTGAGATGTTGGATAAATGCATGACTCTCATCGAGCGTCATGTGCGTGGGATTGCGGATATTTTCTCTCGTTCCCGCCCAGCATTGAATATTGATGATCTGCAACGGCAGCTGATACGGGTTTATCTCAAGACTGGCAATCGCTCAGGCAGAACGCCAATGCATCAAGCGATTTCTACGAAAAAACCAATTATGTTGCAAAGACTTTTGCAATCTGGCCTTTATTCTCCGATGACAGTTCAAAATGTTAGAGATTCCAATCGCCGCAATGAGATGATTTTAAGAAATAGTTCCATCTTGGTTGGAAAACGTATTCCTGAAAATCTTTTCATCCATGCGGCACTGGTTGAAACGCCAGAAAAAGTTGAAGACGAGGACGAGGCAACACGCAATATTATTCGTCTTCTCTCTGTTCTTTTCGAATTTGTGGATAATAAACAAGGCTATGCATTGTTCCAAAAAATCTACAAAATTGGAAAGCCACCACGGACGCGTGAAATTACGTTCTATAACTATATTATGCGCCATGAGCGTATTTTGCCGCGGGTGAAAGAGGCAATATCAATCTATGCTGAAAATTATATGTCACCGTCTTGAGGGTATGGAAGTCTTTGTATTATAATAAGTTTTGCCTCCGGCGGCCAAAGGACTTGTCCTTTGGAAACCTTTTTTGTGAATGTCCACATGCATAATTTGGCCCGAACAACGCCCTCAAGGCCATGCTGTTTCATGAGGGTTGCTGCGGCTTTGACATCATTGGTCCTTTTGCAAGAAGAGATCGCGTTGCTGCAACAATATCTTGTTGGCGCATTAAGGATTCTCCCACTAAAAAACATGAAACATCAACCTGATTCATGCGCTGTAAATCGTCATTACTGTAGAGACCACTTTCGCTAACAATAACCTTCCCCTCGGGAATAAATTTCACGAGATCTTCCGTGGTTGATAAATCGATTTCTAGGGTTTTCAAATTGCGATTATTGATTCCAATGAGTGGAGATCTAAGATGAGTCAGAGCACGGTCAAGTTCTTCGCGATTGTGAACTTCAATTAAAACATCCATACCCAATGTATGAGACAGGGTTTCAAGGTCTTGGGCCTGTTGATCGTCTAAAGCGGCCATAATCAAGAGAATGCAATCGGCCCCTATGGCACGGGCTTCGACGATCTGATATGGATCGAGCATAAAATCTTTCCGTAACAGAGGCAGAGGAACGGCCTTTCGAACATCTGTTACATAAGAATCTTCACCTTTGAAGTAAGGTTGGTCCGTTAAAACAGACAAACAGCTTGCGCCTGCTGTGTGATAGGCTTGTGCAATGGCGATTGGGTCAAAATCTTCTCGAATCATGCCTTTTGAAGGGCTGGCCCGCTTGATTTCAGCGATAAGCCCAAAATGCCCTGCTGCTACTTTTTGCTGAAGTGCCTTTTGGAAACCTCTTGGAGCCTCTTGCTGCTTTGCCATGTCTTCGAGAGACTGAAGCGATATCTTGGTTTTCCTGTGTGCAATGTGATGACGTTTATCAGCACATATTTTGGCCAGAACATCAGTCGCAGGCATTGGGGACATGACAAAAACTTTCCGTCAGCGCAATTGAGTGTGAAATTGGTGTTTGCACCGCATAATGGATCAAGGGGGGAGTCCATTTTTGCTGTTTGCTCTAAGATGAGGGCGATGTATTTGTTTTTTGTGATAAGAGCTCAAGCTTAGCCATTGCTTTACCACTCTCAAGAGCCTCTTTTGCCATTTCAATAGCTTGTTGAAGGTCATTTGCCTTATCCGCAATGACCAGCGTCGCCCCCGCATTTAAGAGAACAATATCTCGGTAAGCGCCTGTTTCTCCTTCGAAAAGCTTGCGCAAGGCCGCAGCATTTTCTGTTGCTGTGCCACCTTTTAAGGCTTGGGGGTCGGCGCGTGGTAAACCATATGTTTCAGGGTGGATTTCTATTTCTGAAACCTGGTCCTTTTCAAGGACAGCAACAAAGCTGGGGCCTGTTGTTGTGAGCTCATCTAAACCATCTGAGCCATGCACGACCCATGCTTTTTCAGACCCGAGCTGATGGAGGACCTTTGCCATGGGGACAATCCAGTCTTTGGCAAAAACACCGACAAGCTGTCGTTTCACATGGGCGGGGTTTGTTAAAGGGCCTAAGAGGTTAAAGACAGTCCTGATGCCCAATTCTTGTCGTGTTGGCATGACATGGCGCATGGCGCTATGATGTCGAGGGGCCATAAGGAAAGTAATCCCAACATCTTGTAGGGCCGATGCAACAATGTCCATAGGGGCATCAATATTGATATTCAAGGCTTTGAGGACATCTGCTGCCCCAGATTTGGAGGTTAAAGCTCTGTTCCCATGTTTTGCAACGGGAATATCGCAGGCTGCAACAATGAAAGCGGCCGCTGTGGAAATATTCCAGGTGCTGGCGCCATCGCCGCCAGTGCCAACTGTGTCAATGGCGCCTGGCGCCGAGGGGATCGACAGGGCTTTAGAGCGCATGATGTGCGCTGCCCCTGTAATTTCATCAACGGTTTCCCCCCGCATGCGCAAGGCCATAAGAAAGGCGCCAATTTGAGAAGGGCTTGCGGCACCAGACATAATAACATCAAATGCAGACATGGCTTGATCGCGGGATAAGCTCTGGCCTTCGGCAACAATTTTGAGAAATGGCTTCAGATCAGTGTTGGCTCTATCCATAGGGTTTCCGCCTTATTGGTTTTGGTTTTCTCTTGCAGGGTATATGTGTTTCCCCAACACGCTTTTGATTTTATGCACAGATATAAATAAAAAGCTTTCCAAAGGACAAGTCCTTTGGCCGCTCAAGCCATATGACATTTGAAAATGTCAGTGGGTCGCAAGGGTGAGAAAATTCTTAAGGAGATCATGGCCTTTTTCGGACGCAATGCTTTCAGGATGAAACTGAACACCGAAAAGCGGTTTATTTTTATGGGCAAGTGCCATGATGATTTTGTCATCGCTTTCGGCGGTCACATCGAACTGTGCCGGGAGACTATCACGATCAACAATGAGGCTATGATAACGCGTCACTTTTAAGCGTTTGGGGAGATTTACAAAAATACCTTTCTCGGTATGCTCGATGGTATCAACTTTACCATGCATTGGTGTCGGGGCTCTGACAATCTTGGCCCCAAGAGCTTCGGCAATAGATTGATGCCCAAGGCAGACACCAAGAAGGGGGATATTGTGGTCTGCAACGGCTTTGACCAGATCAAGGCAAATGCCCGCACGCGGTGGATCACAGGGCCCAGGTGAAATCACGATTCCTTGGGGCTTAAGATCGAGAATGGCCTGAACAGAAATCTTGTCATTCCGGAAAACTGTCGTTTCAGCCCCCACTTGGCCAAGATAATGGACCAAATTATAGGTAAAGCTATCATAATTATCAATCAGAACAAACATTTACCAGATATCCTTTTGGCCATATAGCGAAGAGCAAAGCTTGTTAAAGTGGGAGCCCTTTTATGGGAGGGAAACTTTTATATCAGGCGCGCAGGAGAGACGAAAGCATAGAGCTTCAAATTTTATCTGGATCTATAGGGTATGGGACAAAATTTTATATGCCTATAAGATATTGAAATATTACAGCGCCTTATCACCCTTATCAAGACCATAACAAATTGTTTGTCAAGAAGACAGACCCCTTTGCAAGAAACTTTCTAAGGGGACTCATTCTAAATTAACTCTGATGTTGTCTTAATGGGGCCTCGTGGATTGAGCCAGCTTTTGAGGAATCGAAATGTGAGAGCCCGTTCGCGAGATTATGTTTCTCCAGTATCGGGTAGGACGATGACTGTACATTCAAGTCTCACATCATCTGCGAGACGTTCTGAAAAGAACCGTGGGACTGTTGATAGGAGAAGAACGCTTTCTTCAACAAGGTCCCGATCCTATCATTTGGCGCATCAGGCGCAAAATCATCAACCCTATCCTGATGATCACAGGACGCAAAAGACAAATAAACAGTCTGCAAAATCCTCTGGATTCGATAAAGCGGTTCCGCAAGATCGGAAAATGTCTGACTGGATCAAAGCTGTCTGGTTGGCCCTTGCACGCACCCAAAACGATCTTCGAACTTCCGGTAAAGAGAAGCAAGAAGGAGGGATGCGCCTTTTAGCTTTGCTGGCTATGGTGTTTTTGACAGGCATTGTTTTAGGGCTTATGACGGGGGCCCGTGATTCTGATCATCCTCTGACATTCTCTGATGCCGTTGCTGTGCCGCCTTTACCTTCGGAGACGATTGAAGCCTCTCGACAGTACGCCTCTACGCTTCCATCGCAAAGGCCTCAAATTGCGATGGGAAGTGCGCCGCCATCGCCCCAAAGTCAAAAAAGAAAGCCTTATGGTGTTATAGAAGACCAAGATCTTTCAGAGACATTGGATAAACCAGCTCTTGATCACAGGCTTTCACCCTATGGGGAGCGGGAAGATGTCTTGGCCCCTTATCCTTCGACATTGCCCTCTTTCAACCATTACACGGTGAGCCCTGGGAAAAGACGGGCCTCTGTTTATGATGATCCGCAAGCTCCCTGGAAAGCCTTTGCTGTACCAGTGGCCTCCCATGATCAAAGGCCAATGGTTGCCGTTGTCATTGATGATCTTGGGTTTTCTGAAACAGCACTTGCGGAACTGAAAGCCATGCCAAAGCCTTTGACTTTGGCCTTTTTGCCTTATGCGAAAAATGTTAGGCAAAAAGCACGGACAGCACGCCATGCGGGGCATGAATTGATTGTGCATATGCCAATGGAAGCTTTGGGGGGGAAAAATCCTGGTCCAAAAGCCCTTTATATCAAAGATGATATGGCAAGTTTGAAACGAAAATTGAATTGGTCCCTTGATCAATTTGATGGGTTTGTTGGTATTAACAACCATATGGGCAGTCGGTTGACCATGTCTAAGCCGCATATGGAAATTGTGATCAATGAGCTTAAAAAACGAGGTCTGCTTTTCTTAGATTCTCGAACCCATGCCCGCTCTGTTGCCGCAGATGTTGCTGCCAAAGAAGGGGTGCCCCATGCGATTCGGCATGTCTTTCTTGATAATCATGCAACATATCATGCTGTTTCAAAACAACTGAATGTAACAGAAGAAATTGCGAAAAAACATGGTTACGCTATTGCGATTGGCCATCCTCACACGGGGACGATTTCAGCGCTCAAGAATTGGCTATCCCATTTAAAAGAAAAGGGCATTCGTCTTGTTCCTTTATCGCATCTTGTGGCTTTGAGAAGTCAAACAGGATGATCCTTTTATAGAAAGAATTTAGAAAAATTTTGTCTTATGTTTTTGATAGAATACTCATATTGATAAAGACATTCAAAGGCCCAAACTGCAAATTCTGTGTCGAGCCCTAAAAAGAGTCTATCCTGTCTTTCCAGTTAGAAAAATTTCAGCCATGTCATCTGGAAGCCTCTCATGACCTTTTTTCTCGATTTTTAGCCTCAGCTTTTTCAAGGCTTTATGAGGCTTTTTGACGCAAAATTTGAGGTTAATCGAAGGGGGCATATCAGAATAATTCCTGAGAAAAATTATAAGGTAATTATTGGATAAGTGCGATATAGTTGCTAATGGCATGGAGTGAAAGTCACCATAATGCCTTCTTGCTAAAGCAAGCGCCCATCCTATGGGAGTCTCTTAAAGCTTTAGTTTGGCAGCAAAATAATATTGTGAGGGTCTTTTTTTGCTCTTAAATCAGGCTCTCGGCATCTTCATGGAAGGGAGAATAAAATGGTTCTTTCCCATTATCTTGAACTTTGCAAGCTTCGTATTGGCGTGATGATAAGCTTGACTGCTGTCATAGGATATATGGCCCTATCCGATAGTATTGATGCTTTCAGTTTGGTGATTCTAGCTTTAGCCGTTTTATTCGGCTCTTGTAGCTCTTCTGTTTTGAACCATCTTTTTGATCGTGATATTGATCGTCTGATGCATAGGACACGGCAAAGACCCTTGGTGACTGGGGCTGTTTCAGATAAAAATCTTGTTATCGCGTTTTCGATGGTTTTGCTGTTGGTCGGTGTTTCTTTATTAACTTCTTACTTTAACTGGGTTGCTGGTTTTCACTTATTTCTTGGTTTTTTTGTTTACACAGTCATCTACACTTTTTGGCTTAAAAGAAAAACTGTTTTGAATATTGTTTTTGGAGGGGCAGCAGGCAGTTTTGCAATTTTAGCAGGGACGGCATCCGTCGACCCCTCTGCTTGGCTTTTACCCAGTGTGATGGCCATTATTTTATTCTTATGGACACCATCCCATTTTTGGGCCTTGGCTATTCTTCTGAAAGAAGATTATGAAAGAGCGGATTTGCCAATGCTGCCCTGTCTTGTCGGGACAAAGCGTTGTGCCCATTACATTATGATCAATAGTCTTTTCTTAGTTGGTTTTACCCTGTTACCCTGGGGATTAGGTCTCCTCGATAAAACTTATGCTGTGATTGCGTGCGTTTCTGGAAGTTATTTTTTGTGGCTGAATTGGCGATTGATAAAAAGACCAGTGAAAGAAGAAGCGCGAAAAGTCTTCTTTGGTTCGATGATTTTTTTGGTCGGCTTTTTTCTCGCCATTGTTCTGGATCGACATGTGATTTAGAGCAAAGCGCGATTAGGTGGATCCCCCTGATTGCTTTCGTTTTGCGGCAAAAATTAAGACTCTAGAGCATTTCGCTTTTAATTTGAATCAGGTGAAATGCTCTATGTTTTTGTTTTTACCACAAAACAAGATTATACGCCGCACACAACGAGAGTCTTTCGACTCTTCGGTTGGTCTAAGCCATAAAGTAGGGTATAATGTTCACTTAGGCATATTGTCTTTGTTTCTTGTGCTTTGAAAATGCACGCACATAATGCTAAAAAGACGAAATGCTTGTTGCCAAAATCACCATCAGTTGTTTTCAAGGGGGCAGAACTGCTCCCCTCACTGATTTCTTTTTTTGCGGTGTCTGGTCAGAAGATCCTTCCAGCACTGCCTAGCAAATAGGGGGATTCCAATAGCCCGAGGACGTTTTGAACAGGCCCCACCCCGGAATGATGGGCCGCGAGTCAATCAATCCATCAGCGTACAATCTGTACGTCTGGTCGATGCCGAAGGAGAAATGGTTGGTGTTGTAACGCGCGACCATGCTTTGCGTATGGCTGAAGAAGCTGGTCTCGATTTGGTCGAAGTCTCGCCCAATGCAGAGCCGCCAGTCTGCAAGATTCTGGACTATGGCAAATATAAATTTGAAGCCCAGAAAAAAAAGAATGAGGCGCGCAAAAAACAAAAAACCATCGACATTAAAGAAATTAAATTACGCCCTAATATCGATGATCACGACTATGAAACAAAAATGAAAAACATTCATCGCTTCTTAAATGAAGGCGATAAAGTCAAGATCACAATGCGTTTCCGTGGCCGCGAAATGGTCCACCAAGATTTGGGCATGAAAGTCTTGAATCGCGTCAAAGATCAGCTGGGCGACAGTATTAAAATTGAACAATCTCCGAAATTGGAAGGGCGCCAAATGATTATGGTGTTAGCCCCCAAAGGATAAGAGATTGCCCTTCATGGTGATGGCAAACTTTTGAGCAACGCCCGATGGCGCTTTTCCATCGGGCGTTCTGATTTTCAAGAAAAGTTTTAGGGGGTATGAGGGGGCCTTTTTCAAAAGGTCCCTCTTTCGCGAAAGCGAAAAACAGCAGATTTGTATCACGCCCTTCCCATTAGGAAGAAAATGATGAGCGAAACGACTTTTATTATTCGTGCTACCTATGATTCGGAAACAGGAATTTATCGTGATATTGAGATTCCGTCCAGTATGTCCCTGGAAAGTCTGGCTAAAGGAATTCTAAAGGCCTATAGCTTTGATATGGATCATGCCTTTGGCTTTTTCTCAGGGCTCACTTATGATTCCATGTATCACAAGCATCCCAAATATGAAATTTTCGCAGATATGGGAGAGTCCGAAGATTCCTTGAGCGTGCAAAAAACTCCTGTTTTCAATGGGTTTCCGGAGATCGGATCAAAACTAATGTTTCTGTTTGACTACGGGGATGAATGGCTCTTCCTTTGCGAAGTTATAGATCTCGGCGAAAAAGTGCCGCGCAAACGCTACCCGAAATGCATTAAATCGGTTGGAAAAGCACCGGAACAGTACCCCGAATTTGAAGATGATGAATGAAGGAACAATGGTTGCGCTGAATGCAGGCCCGTTGATCAGATAAAGACTTTACGATAGAGCATTTTGTGTGATTCAATCATCACGGAAGTCACGGATAATTCTAAAAAATGCTTATGTCAACCGTCTGAGGAAGGAACCATGCTTTTGTCCCTTGCTTTCAGAGGATGCAAAATCGTCTGCTCAAAAAGCGTCGCTTCAAGGGGCATGCCGACCAGATTGCCTTGGATCAGATCACAGCCATGATCCGATAAAAATTTCTTCTGAGAAACAGTCTCAACACCTTCAGCGACAACATAAAGTCCCAAACTATGGGCGATCGTCAAAATGGCTTTGACGATTTCATCCGTATGCACGGCTTTTACCGGTAACATTTCCAGATCAGACAAAGATGCCGAAGGTCTATAATTGGTCGCGCTCTTATCTTCAAACGGCTTTAAACTGGCGATAAAAGACGAATCTATCTTGAGCGTGTCAATGGGAAGCTGTTGCAAATAGGCTAAAGAGGAATATCCAACCCCAAAGTCATCGAGAGCCGTTGAGATCCCGGCATCCTGAAAAGACCGTAATTGCGAAATCGGCTCTCCTTCTGACTGCATTAAAATGGATTCTGTGACTTCTATTTCGATAGCCTTTGGCGATAGCTGATAGCGTTTTAAACAAGACAAGACATGATGCAGCAAAAACTGCCCAAGAAATTGGCGCGAAGAAATATTAATCGCACAACGCGGTAGTTTCGGATAAGTTTTTTTCCAATCCGAGAGCTGTTTAAAGGTTTCCTCTAAAACCCAGCGTCCAATCTCAACAATCATGCCTGTTTCTTCTGCAATCGGCACAAACCGATCCGGTGGAATGAAACGGCCCTGATGATGCCATCGCAAAAGGACTTCGAAACCAGCCACGCCATAAGGGTGAAGCCGATATTTCGGCTGATACACCAAAGACAGTTCTTGGCGTTCAATCGCATGACGCAACCCATCTTCAATTTCATAGCGCGCAGCAAGCCTTTTCGCCATAGCATTTGTGAAAAGACGGGTTTTATTAGCGCTTTCTGCTTTTGCGACATACATGGCCGTGTCCGCATTCCCCAAAAGGAGGTCGACATCTGTGCCATGATCAGGACAAAGCGCAATGCCAATACTGGCTTTCATAAAAAAAATGAAGTCATCGACAGCAATGGGCTCGTTAATCTTTTGCAGCAACCGTTCTGCCAAGGCAATCGCATATTCTGGGTCAGGAATATTTTGTGCAACAAGAATGAATTCATCGCCACCTGGTCGATAGAGGGTCTGACCAGCTTCTTGTGTGTCACGCATTCTCTGGCCAATTTGAACAAGCAACTTATCGCCGATAGAATGCCCCTTTGTGTCATTGATGTCTTTAAAACGATCGAGATCAATGAAAAGAACCGCCATTAAGCTTTGGGCTTGGTAGGCTTCATCGCTATTTCTTTGTAAATTTTCAAGCAAAGCCAGACGATTAGGCAAGCCTGTTAAAGGGTCCTCGCGGGCTTGTTGGAACATGAAATTTTCACGGTTTTTGCGCTCTGTGATTTCACTGACAGACCCGACCATCAATGTTGAATCGCCATGCCTATTTCTTTTTGCGAGCCCGCGCGCTGCAATCCAAAGATAGTCTCCATCCCGGGCCCGAACACGATATTCGCAATAAAAGACGTCTGTTTCCCCTTTAAGATGTTGCGCAACCATATGGTTATAACGCTCACGATCTTCTGAATGAACGAGATCGAGCCAAGTATGCGTGTCGAAAATAAAATTTTCGGAATATCCAAGAAACCCGAGAAGACGAGGCCCAACGCGGAGTTCTTTCGAACGGGGGTTCCATTCGAACATCCCATCATGGGCGCCACGCATGGCAAGATCTTGGATGTTCTGGATCCGGCGAAAGCGCAGAAAACAAAAATAGACTCCAATCATCCCGATGAAGAGCAAGAAAAACACACTGGCCTGCAAAGGCACCGTATGATCTTGCCCCCAGACGCCCCATCCTGAAAGGGACAGCGCCATAAAAAGAGGGAGCAAAGGCCAAAAAGCGCTTAGAGAAAAAAGCTTACGCCAGAAAAGAGAGAAAGACGCATGCACTGTTAGGTCCTTGTTGGGCTTTAGGGATCAAGCTTTGAGGCCAGGCTTCAGGCGGGAGAAAAATTTTCGCGCACATTAAAGATGAAAGCAGATCTTAGGGTCTTCTTTAGCGCTTTGTGGCAAAACAAGAAAACCAGCATTTTTAAGGTTAACATATACGCGAGGCGATTCAACATTTTCTGGAAACGCTTGCAGAAAAGTAGAGTCATGCCGCATTTTGCTGTAAACAAGCAAATGCGCATATGTTGAACCAGACTTTGGGAGCGCCTGACGATTCAAAATTTTGGCAAAGACTTTTAAATTAGAGTCTTTTTGAATGTGAGAAAAGGCGATATAGTCGCCGACTTTATATCCTAGAGTTGAAGATCCTTGGAACTTCCCTTTAAAAATAAAACAAAAATCATCTGTCAAAGGGAAGATCTCATTTTAGGTTGGCTTGCAGTCTACAAGCGGCTTTAAGCGAAGGAGCAACCCAAAAATCGAGGATTTTACCAGATAAAACTCTATGAAAATAACGACTGTCCCCTGTTCTAACAAAGGGGAAAGCGTAGTGTGAGGGATGGCCCATGACCGCCTTAGGGCAAAAGACAGCGAGACCACAGTCTCATTATATTCCCGTGTCAGGACGTGAAATTCATGTTGTAGAATGGGGGCAAGAAACGGACCCTTGTCTTCTTTTTTGGCATGGTCTTGCACGATCGAGCCAAGAATTTGAGGCTTTGGCCGCACATCTCTCATCTCATTTTCGCATTTTATGCCCAGATGCACCGGGTCGGGGATTGTCCCAATGGGCAAAAGACCCTTTGAAAGAATATCATTACGACTTCTTCATTGAAATTGCAGACGCTCTGCTTGATCATTTCCATATCGAACAGATTGGGTGGCTTGGCCATGGCATGGGTGGACATATCGGCATCCTCGCTGCGGGTGGGCCCTTGCAAAACCGTATCCGGGCCTTAGCCTTAAATGACGTCGCAATGGTTTTTACCACCGACGCTTTGAAGCGCGTCGCAGATTATGTGGAAATGCCAATTGCGATCGCTCGCATGGAGGATTTTGAACTTATTATCCGGGCGATTTTCATGACCTGTGGCGAAATGGAGGATGATGAATTGCGTCATTTGGCGCAAAATTTCATTCGCCGTCGGGATGATGGGCTTTTGACGCTTCACTTTGATCCTAAAATCGCACATGCTCTCAGAGATGTTCAAGAGGATCAGAATTTTTGGCCCAATTATGAGAAATTGACCTGTTCTTGTCTGGTGTTTCGCGGCGAAGCATCACAGATTCTCTCAATGGAAGAGGCTTTGAAATTCACACAGTGTGGCCCAAAAGCAGAATTATTGACCGTCCCAAAGGCAGGACATACCCCTATTTTGAACCATTCGGACATGGCGGTCGAAGCCCTTTTGAAATTTTACAAGACCAAACTTTAAAAGACCGACCGTGACAAAAGATACACTTTAAGTCTATGGACACAGAAAAGCACAGCGACACACTCGACCAGATTCCGGCCAACCGCAGACTGGTTGAAGAATTATACGCACATGGCAAGATCACCAGGGACGCGCGTGACTATGCTCTAAGCCTTCTCCACCCTCATACCCAATGGGGGTTATGGGTGTCACGCTTACTGCTCACCCTTGGGACCGTTTTGGTGCTTTCGGGGATTGTTTATTTCTTTGCTTTCAATTGGACAAAGATCCCCCCAGCCGTGAAACTGTTTTCGATCCAGTTTTGCCTCATTGGCTGTTTGGTCGGCGCCTATTTTTGTTCCTTAGAGCGTTTGATGGGGCAGATTTTATTGCTGTCTGCGACGGTGCTTGTCGGGGTGTTCATGGCCGTGTTTGGGCAAATTTACCAGACTGGCGCGGATGCTTATCAGCTTTTCATGATGTGGTCGCTGCTGACATTGGGTTGGACGTTTCTCTCGAATTTCTCTGCCCAATGGGTGGCATGGTTGGTTATCACCAACATCTTCCTTGTGTTATGGTGGCAACAAGCCGCATTGCCAACCCGGAACATAGAATTTATGATTTTTGCTTATATGGCGCTCTTCAATGGAACGGCTTTGGCCTTGCGTGAATATTTTTCGGTTGTAAAAGCCTATGGATGGCTCGAAGTGCGTTGGACACGCATATTGCTGACCCTTGTCACTTTAGGGGTCATGCTGATTCCGATTCTGGTTTGGATCTTGAACCCCAAGGGAGCCGTGGACTCTATCATGCTGAGCAGCTTCATTGGCCTTATTGGGCATGGGGTCTTCTATTATGTCTACCGCTATAGAATACCGGATATGTGGTCACTCGCGGCGGTAATCCTCTCTGTTTGTGTTATCATAGAAGTCGGTGGTTTCAAGATCCTGTCGGAAATGCTCGACAGAACAGAATCCATAATGTTCTTCCTGATGGGGATGATGACCTTATGTGTCTTCACCTCTGCGATTATCTATTTGCGAAAGACCGCACAAGAGATGGAGGCCCATCATCGCTCCCCATAAGGCAAACTATAGCGCAGCAGAACTGCTGGCACGACTTGACAGCAAAGGCCTTGTAACAGCAGATCACCAGGACCTTGCTGATTTCGTGGTTCGCCAGCAACAAGAAAAAGAACTCCCGCTTTATTTAAGGGCCCTGGTTGGTGTCGGGGCCTTCATTGCCTCTTTCTGCTTTATTGGTTTCCTGGCTGCGGCTGATCTTATCGACTTCGATCATAAGGGAGGGCTGATTGTTTGGGGCTTGTTTTTTGTCGCCAGCGCCATTGGATTACAAAGGCGCGCACGCCATAGCACTTTGGTTCAGCATAGTTTTCTTATGCAATCTTCCTTTGCTTCTATGGCGGTTGGTAAGGCGCTTTTCGTCCTTGGGATCAGCGAATTCTTAGACTCTGGATGGGGGGCGACCCTGGGCTTGCTGATCATTACCATCCTCACATACAATATCTACCGGATGTCGATAGATCGTTTTCTCTCCTCATTTGCTGTGCTGTTTTCTTTTTTAGCGAATATCTTATGGAATGAGGATGTTGGTGGCTCAAGAGAGCTCTTGCTGAATAGCTTTTTTTTACTCCAATTTGCCGGTACTGCCATTTTGCTGACCCATGGCAAAATCAAGCGTGATTATATACCGCTCTCTTATGCTTTTGCCTTCTCACTCTGTGCAACGGTGTTGTTCTTGGCCTCCTATACAAAATTCAGCTATTGGATGCACCAAGAACACATTCACCCAATGTTTATCAACATCGTCCTGGCCTGTGGATTGGTTGCTTTATTTGGCTGGGTCGCGGGCAGCAAAGAAAAACTCAAAACGAAACCTCTCATATTGGCCTCTGCCGGGGCTGTTCTTTTAGGCTTTATTTCAGCACCAGGGATCGTGCTGGCCTTGGGATTCATGATCCTCGGCTATGCCAAACATGAAGAGCTGCTTACCATCGCAGGCACTTTGCTTTTACCTGTTTTTCTATGGCTCTATTATTATAATCTCGACATCTCTCTTTTGGGGAAATCGGCCGTTCTCATTGGGAGCGGTGCCGTGCTGCTGGCCGGACATTTTTATCTCAAACATAAGGGTTGGGATAAAGGAGACCTGTCATGCGTACAAAAATAATGGTTCTCTTATCCGTTGTTGTTCTCGCAATCTTAAATTATAGCATTTACGAGAAAGAACAGATCAAAGACCATGGCAAAACCTTACTGCTTGAATTAGCGCCTGTTGATCCGCGCTCGCTTATGCAGGGCGACTATATGCGCTTGCGCTATGTTCTTGAGCAAAAGGTCCCTACCAAGACCTTAGCCGTGCACCAGAAGCGCGGATATATCGTCATTCGTCCAGACGCGGAGGCTGTCGCCCACTTTGTCCGCTTCCATCGCGGAGAGGATTTAGCCGCCGATGAGACCTTAATCCATTTTCACAGGCGCTATCGCGGAATACAGATCGTGCCCAATTCTTTCTTTTTCCAAGAAGGCCATGCCAAATATTATGAAATGGCCAAATATGGTGTGTTTAAGGTTGATAAAGCCGGTCAATATCTGCTTGTCGGATTGGCGGATCAGAATAAACAGCGCCTCTCTCCCTTATAAATTTTATGCTGGAAAGATCTTTCCTCGCCGTTGGCTTTGTCGGGAAAATTAAGAAAACGGTTATTGTTGTTGCCTGCAAAAGGGATTATCTGATGATCATAAAATTTTATGTGGAAAGCCAAAATTTGATGGTTCGGGATGAAAAACGCAGTTGAAATCTCTGAAAAAACACCTCCAAATTCCGCAATAACGGTTCCCTTGTGGCGTGGTCTTTCTGCGCGTTTATTGTTACTGGCAATCTTATTTGTCATGATTAGTGAAGTTTTTCTTTATGCGCCCTCTATTTCACGCTACCGAGAAGCTTACTTACAAGAACAACTTGATGATGCGCTTCTGGCTCTTGCCGCCGTTGAAAGCACAAAGACCCCAAATATGGCAGAGCAAGTTGCAGATCAACTGCTTGAACGAACAGGGGCTTACCTCATCGCGGTTCATTATGTCGATGTCGCCGGCAAAAAAGGCCCTCGCATGATGTTAAGCCGCCGGACACCGCACCATATTCATGCCGAATTTAACTTAATGACGGCGTCTAGCCTTGATTTGATTTATGATGCTTTTGAGTGCTTGTTCCAGTCCGAACCCCGTGTTCTCAGAATTTTAGGCAGCACGCCGAAATATCCCAGCGCACGCATTGAGGTTGTGATCTGGGAGGCTGAATTACAACGTGAGATGTTTGACTATTCCAGCCGTATTCTCTTGCTTTCTGTTATGATTGCCGTGATCACAGCAGCTTTACTGTTTTTTGCCTTGCAATGGATTATGGTCCGACCCATGCGCCATTTGACGGATAATGTCCTGGCCTTTGGGCAAAATCCTGAAAAAGAGTCCTCGCCTTTCCCAAGCCGCCGCAGTGATGAAATTGGGGCAGCCCAGCGGGCTTTGGTACAAATGCAAGGCGATTTGCGGGGGGCCCTTTTGCAAAAAACCCGTTTAGCGGCCATTGGCATCGCTGTTACGAAATTCAATCATGATTTGCGCAATATTTTGGCCTCTGCGATGCTCTTTGCCGATCGTTTAAGCTTATCCCAAGACGATCAAACCCAAAGAAGTGCCGAAAAACTCATTACAATCATTGAAAGAGCAACCGATCTTTGCCAACATAGTCTGAAATTCGCAAAAGACGGGGCGCCAGAGATTAATCGCCAAGCCATCCATCTCAGCGAGCTCATGCTAAGGGTGCAAGAGGATATTCCCCTGCCCCTTGCAACACGCCAAGCCATGGATGCAAAGCAAATCGCAGCAAAACAAGAGGCACAATCACAGCTTCCCCCTGAAGCAACTTTGTCCGAAGAGGAAGAGATTCGCATTGAAGACCATATTGAGGCACAATACCGCGAGGCTTTGGTGGCTTGCACACCTCAACCGCAAGAGAAGTCTCTCTATGGCGATATTGATCAACTCCATCGCGCTTTTGGCAATCTTTTGCGCAATGCGATCGAAGCAGGCGCACACCAAATCACCATCGCCCACCAAACCAATGCAGGATATGAGAGACTTCATATCATCGATGATGGCCCAGGCCTGCCGGAGAAAGCAAAAGAATATCTTTTTCTGCCCTTTCAAGGGTCCGTCCGTAAAGGTGGGACAGGACTTGGACTTGCGATTGCGAAAGATATTGTTACAGCCCATGGCGGTAACTTGACTCTCTTAAAAAGCGATTCTGAGGGGACAATTTTTGAGCTTACTTTGCCAAGCGCCCCAAAACATAAAACCGATAGACTGTCCAATAACGAAAAAACAGGACGATCCCCGCGATGAAAGGACTATATGCCATCATAACAGGGTGCTTTTGCATCCTATTGGCCCTCCCTTGCTTTGCAGCCCCTCAAATGAAGGGGGGGACGGGGTTTTTCATTGGTGTCGAAGGATATTTAATCACAAACCAACATGTCATTGAAGATTGCGGTCCCATCTGGGGGCTGATCCAGTTTCGCAAATATAGTTTGGATGTGATTGATGAAAGCTATCGCCATGACCTTGCTCTTTTGAGCGTAAACTATAGACCGCAAATACAGCCTCTGTTTAACGCCATTGATCTTGAAGCTTTACAGAATCAAACGGTTTATGTCTCTGGCTTTCCAGCGAATGCCCCTTTGCACCATGTCACCATCACACGTGGTTTTCTGCGGGAGGCTTCGACGACCGTTTGGGGACAGTCTGGGCCGATACGAAATCTCAGCGAAATCGTCACCTCAAGGCCCATTCGCCCCGGAAATAGTGGCGGCCCAATTTTTGATCGCCATGGCCGGATCATTGGTGTTGCGAAAGGACATTTATCCATTTTAGGCAATATTGCCTTAGCCATTCCCTTGGAACCGGTCTTCGATCTTCTTGAAGACAATGACATCACTGTCCCGTCCGACCGTTTGTCCCGCGATCTCTCTGGGGCGTCTGTTCGAAAACAGCGTTTCCAGAAAAACCTCGCCAGCGCTCTCAGTTTCCCTCTTCTGTGCGAAATTCAAGATTGAAGCGAAGGGTTTTCACCGCCGTCCTTTCGAAAAATCTGAATCTGCTGCGCCAACACTCTGATCAATGTCTCGGGGGTCAGCCGTTCCGGTTGGAGCAGGGCAAGTCGCGATAAACCATCGCTCATCGCATTGATCTGATCTGCCATATCGCTGGCCGCCATATCATCGCGGATCTCGCCTGTGACTTGCCCCTGCTTTATAAGGTCTGTGAGCAGCCTGTGATGGGTTGCCAACACAAGGCTTATTGTTCCTCGGAGCCGCGTATTTTTTTCTGCCGCAACAATAAAACTTTGCCAAGCCGCTGTCAGTGTGCGCCGCTTAGAATCTAACGGCAAACTCTCCAAAGCAATATCATGGAGCGCTGTCACTACGGATTCGGCTTTCCCTGCCATGCGCAACGCATCTTGCACCTCCCCTGCGATCTTTTGGAAGGCATAGTCTAAAAGAGCCTCTTTATTCTCAAAATAATGGACCAGAACACCGGTTGTATAGCCAGCCTTTCGGGCAATTGCGCGCATGGAGGCTTTCTCAAAACCATTTTCAGCAATAACAGCCCATGTTGCCTGCGCAATTTCCATGCGTTTGGCGTCATGCTCTCCTGGGGGGCGACCGACAAGAGTGTTCATCTGCGATATCTCCAATTAGAGCAAAGTGCGGCTGGATGGAAACATCCAGTCAACACGTCTTGCGGCAAAAACAATAAGAGAGAGCATTTTGTGTGAGTCTATCATCACGCAAAATGCTCTAAAACAGAGAAAAGGGATTCCAGATGGCTATGCAAGACCCCAGTTTTTCCATCGGTGTCGAAGAGGAATATTTTCTTGTCGATCCAGAAAGCCGGGATTTAGCCTCCGACCCTCCCAAGGCCCTTCTCGCAGAAGCAAAAGAGCGCTTGGGCGATCGCGTCGCGCCGGAATTTCTCAAAAGTCAGTTAGAAATTGGCACAAAAGTTTGCCATTCCATGTCTGATCTCAGAAATGAATTGATCGAACTGCGCACAACCCTACGCGATATTGCCGCAAAACATGGCCTCGCCCTTATTGCGGCTTCCACCCATCCTTTCGCGTCTTGGGAAAAACAACGCCATACAGACCGACAGCGCTATGCCCAAATCGCCAATGATTTACAAACTGTCGTACGCCGTCTTGTCATTTGTGGCATGCATGTCCATGTTGGCATTGAGGATGATGATCTGCGGGTCGATCTGATGGGGCAAATTGTTTATTTTCTGCCGCATTTGCTCGCTTTAAGCACATCCTCTCCCTTTTGGCGCGGTGAGAATACCGGGTTAAAGTCTTATCGTTTATCTGTCTTCAAAGAACTCCCCCGCACAGGCATTCCCTCGGATTTTGGGAGCTATGGCGAATATATACGGCATGTCAATGCCCTCGTCGAAACGGGCATTATCGAGGATGGCAGTAAACTCTGGTGGGATGTTCGGCCTTCTGTACGCTATCCAACACTTGAAATGCGCATGACAGATATTTGTACGAGATTAGAGGACACGCTTACAATCGCGGCTCTCTATCGCTGCATGCTCTCCATGCTTTATCGGGCCAGGCGGAAAAATCAAAGATGGCGTCTTTATTCTCATATGTTGATTGACGAAAATAAATGGCGGGCGCAACGTTACGGCCTAGAGGAAGGCCTTATCGATTTTGGCCAGTGGAAAGTTATTCCTTATGAAGAGCTTTTAGATGAGCTTTTGACCATGATTGCCCCTGACGCGGATCGCCTTGGCTGCCTTATTGAGGTCATGCATGCGCGTACAATTCTACAGCGTGGCACCTCGGCCGATCAACAAATCACCATTTACCAAAAAGCCATGGCTATGGGAAAAGAGCATCATGCCGCTTTGCAAGATGTTGTCGATTGGTTAATCGAAGAAAGCCAAGTCGGCCTTTAAAGCCCAAGCCTGGTCTTCGCTTGTCAAGAAAAGCAATGTCATCTCAAAAGAACAGTTGCATGATATGGAAGATCGCCTTAAGGTCCGCAGCTTTCCTCGATAGGATCTTCGTCAATGCCCGCGCTCTCGGTGGCAAAGCTTGGGCACAGAACAGGCAGCCTTTCCCTGACGTCTCAAAAAAAGCGAGAGGCTCTGTTTTTTCAAACATAACAAGACATGCTGTCACGCAATAAAGGGATTTTCCTGATGGCCAATGTTGGTGGCGTAACCGGAGATGAGCTTCGCCAATTCATAGAAAGAATTGAACGCCTAGAAGAAGAAAAAGCCGGCATCGCCGCTGATATCAAAGAAGTCTATTCAGAGGCAAAATCCAGGGGTTTTGACGCAAAAATTATGCGGCAAATTATTCGGATTCGCAAAATGGAAGAAAATGACCGTCAAGAACAAGAGGAGCTGCTTGACGTTTATATGCGGGCCATCGGTATGCTCCCTGCCCTCGAAGAAGATTAGAGCATTTTGCGAAAGATACTATGAGGGGGCGTTTTGAAAAACGCCCCCTCAACCCCCTAAAACTTTTTTTGAAAAGTCGTCGCATTTTCGCGTTCGTGGAAAAAACTGGGATTTGAAATTTTATCCTCGACGACGGATCACTTGTACTCTTTTTGCTGGTGCATGCGAAGACCCTGCCGAAATATTAGGTTGAGGCGCTTGTGCCTGCGGGTTTTGCGCCGCTCCAGCTCCAAGGGTTCCAAAATATCCTTGGGACTCTTCAGCCATGGCAGGCATTTGCGCAGCTTGCGCGCCCTGGACAACTGTTGTTGGTGTGTTAAGGCGTATTTCTAAGAGCCGGTGTGCTTGGGCAATTTGCTCTTTTAACTCGACTTTTTGTTCTTGGAGCATATCGCGTTCAGCACGCAAGGCGGCAAGACGGGCTGTTGCCACAGCCAATTGTCGCGGCAATTCAGGCCAATCTTCATTGCCCAGCATCCAATCCCCATCATAGGCTTGTTGTTGTGCGCGGTCTTCTGCTTCTGCTTGGATATGGCGATTGGCTGTCCGATATTCTTCAAGTTCCGTTTCTGCGTCTATCAGCTGGTCATCCAGCTCGCGGATACGGTGGTCAGCCCGCAAGCGTGCTTCCATGGTTTCAGCGAGGGCTTCACTGGCTTGGAGACGCCCCTGTTCGGCAATTTGGAAAGCTTCCTCCGCTTCGCGGGCGCGAATTTCGGCCTCTTGAGCATGGGTTTCAGCCTCTTCCATAGCATTTTGACAATTTGCCAATTCTTCTTCGGCCAGTGTCAAACGTGTCTTAACTTCATGATAATCTGATTCGAGTTGCTCATATTTTGGCTCTAAAGCCAGCAAGGCTGTTTCGACTTGTTCCAGTTCTTCGATTCGGACTTCCCGTTCTGCAATGGCTTGTTGCGCGTCTTCCGTGACCGTTGCCACACGATCCCCTGCTTCTTGAACAACACGACTTTCCAGAGCCGTCGCATAAGCGGTGAAATCACTGCCAAGAGACTCCAGTGATTTGACCAGCGTATCCCAAAGGCTTTCCCCCTCACTCAGGGTAAGGGCCCTCTTAACGCGCCACTCTTGCAGTCGCGGCAGGATCATTGCAATATCATTTGAGCCAAGCTCTTTCCGCACCGCTTCCAAGTCAACTGGCTCACCCCGCGCCATCACAGCCTCGGCAGCAGCAAACACAGTGTCACTGGTCATGTTATTCTCTTCGGGCATAGCCCTACTCCTGGCGTTGCGTTTCATTTCTAGAGCCTTTCTCTCTTATATTGAATCAATGGAAAGGCTCTATAATCTTGTTTTTGCCGCAAAACGCATGGTTAAAGGGGCTGCCACTTTAACCAGCTTTGCTCTAGGGTCTGTTGAGATTCAAGCTTCCAATTTCTTCCTCAATGT
>DDLW01000180.1 GCA_002340345.1 Alphaproteobacteria bacterium UBA2562
CGTCGCTTCTATCGTCGAATAAAATAAAATTATGCGCTTGCTTTTTTTGCAAACTGCGCATAAGACTTCCGTCTTCGCTTGGTCTTTGGTATAAAAGGCCAGGCGAAGATGTCCGACGGAAGGGGTGTAGCTCAATTGGTAGAGCACCGGTCTCCAAAACCGGGGGTTGTAGGTTCGAGTCCTATCGCCCCTGCCATGTCGGACCACCATTTGATCAGGTTTTGCATGCGCTGGTCGTGCGTGCTCTTTCTTTTTTGCGCATCAAGGTCGTTGCAAAGCAGAGGCGGGCTTAAGATTATTTTCCCGTTCGTCTATTTTTTTTAGGCATGAACCTGATTTTTCTGATTTCGTTATTCACTAAGGATCGACCTTATGGCGAAGACAAGCCCAGGGCAATTCGTGCGCGAAGTTAAGCAAGAAGTGTCCAAGGTCACTTGGCCGACTCGGAAAGAGACGACAGTCACAACAATGATGGTTTTTGTGATGGTCTTTCTTGCTGCGATTTTTTTCTTTGTGGTCGATTGGATCCTTTCACAGGGCGTCCGCTTGGTGCTGCTGGGGCTTGGGGGGTAATCAGCATATGGCACTTCGGTGGTATGTCGTTCATGTGTATTCTGGATTTGAGAAAAAAGTTGCTCAATCTGTGATTGAGCAAGCCGCCCAAAAGGGTATGGAAGAAATGTTTGGCGATATCTTGGTGCCGACGGAAGAAGTCGTCGAGATGCGTCGTGGCTCTAAGGTGAACTCAGAGCGAAAATTTTTTCCAGGCTATGTTTTGGTGCGGATGGAGATGACCGACGAGACGTGGCATCTTGTCAAAAATACCGCAAAAGTCACAGATTTTTTAGGGGGGAAAGGGCGCCCCATTCCCATTACCGATGCGGAAGCAGACCGGATTGTGAACCAAGTGAAGGAAGGGGTCGATCGTCCCAAGCCTTCTGTTGATTTTGAGGTGGGCGAGCAGGTGAAAGTTGCTGATGGTCCCTTCACGTCTTTTGCAGGTGTTGTCGAAGAGGTTGATGAGGAGCGCGCTCGTCTCAAAGTATCTGTCTCTATTTTTGGTCGTTCGACACCTGTCGAGCTGGAATATGGTCAGGTTGAAAAAATCTGATCATTTCCCCTGATGTGTGTTAAAATATGTTGGGGGATTTTGGGGAGTATCCGATCTTTTTAGAAGGGTGCTTCCTTTTGAGCGCGTGGGAGATTTGCCGCCGAAGACCTGGAGGTGTCTAGAACCACGCACCCTGTGTGTTGCGCAGGTTGGTTTGGGCTTGAGGGCTATTGAGCTTGATGGGGGTCCTGTCAAGTTTGGTTCTTTATTTGGGTTTATCTTTTTTGCTTGCTGGTGGCGATGAAGTGCCTTGGTAAGTGCTAAAGCTTGCCCGGTTGAGCCATTTTGCGCATGATATGATAGAGGGAAGCCATGGCAAAAAAGATTGCTGGCTTTATCAAGCTGCAGGTGCCAGCCGGGAAAGCAAACCCGTCTCCACCAATTGGTCCCGCTCTTGGTCAGCGCGGCCTGAATATTATGGAATTCTGCAAAGCTTTTAATGCTGCCACGCAAGGTATGGAACCAGGGATGCCAATCCCTGTTGTGATTACGGCCTATCAAGATCGTACATTCACATTCATTACCAAGACGCCACCAATGTCGTATTTCTTGAAAAAGGCGGCTGGTGTTGCGAAGGGTGCGAGCACAACGGGACGCGGTTATGTCGGAAAAGTGACACGTGACCAGATGCGTGAAATCGCAGAGCAGAAGATGAAAGATCTGAATGCTGCTGATATTGATGCAGCGGTTGCGATGGTCGAAGGTTCTGCCCGTTCCATGGGCCTCGAGGTGGTGGAGTAAGGCAAGATGGCAAAAACTGGTAAACGCCTTTCCAAAGCTCTCGAAGGCCTGGACCGCGATAAGCTTTATTCCCTGGATGAAGCTTTGTCTTTGGTGAAAGCGCGTGCAGTCGCAAAATTCGATGAAACCATTGAGATCTCGATGAATCTCGGTGTTGATACGCGTCACTCGGATCAAAATGTCCGTGGTGTTGTCTCTTTGCCAAATGGCACGGGGAAAACAGTCCGTGTTGCTGTTTTCGCGCGTGATGCGAAAGCGGAAGAAGCAAAAGCCGCTGGAGCCGATGTCGTTGGTGCAGAAGACCTCATGGAGCAGGTTCAAGCTGGCAATATGGACTTTGATCGCGTGATCGCAACCCCGGACATGATGGGGGTCGTTGGTCGCCTGGGTAAGATCCTCGGGCCACGTGGTTTGATGCCAAACCCTAAATTAGGCACCGTGACACCGGATGTGACCAAAGCCGTCAATGATGCGAAGGGTGGCCAGGTACAGTTCCGCGCAGAGAAAGCTGGAATTGTTCATGCTGGGATTGGCAAAGCGTCGTTCTCAGAAGAAAAATTGGTTGAAAATGCCAAAGTTTTCGTTGAGGCGATTTTGAAAGCAAAGCCCTCTGGTGCTAAAGGGGCTTATGTGAAGCGTATTGCTGTTTCTTCTTCTATGGGGCCTGGCCTCAAGGTGGAAATTAGCACAGCGTCAACGAATATGGTGTGATTTTAGAGTTTTATGCTTTCGGTTGGGAGACCTTCCGAAAGCATAAATTTCCAACCTTGGCCTTTTATGGGCGCGAATGTTGGAAAGACCTGTCCGAGATTTCAGGTTATCTTAAAAGCTGTTTTCATGCTGCTTTTGAGATGTAAAGGGACTTCCCTCCTGTAGGAGACATGTCGATCAAAGCTGTTGTAAAGTTTAGAAAGCTCGGTCTATGAAGACTGAATTTTCTAAGGATTTTTCTCCAGCTTGAACGTCTGGTTGTCGTAGGACAGGCGAACCCGGCTCAAAAACCGAGAAAGCAAGGCTTGTGTTGTTTGCTTCAGGGGTGTGAGCCGACGTGCAACGGATATGCCGCTTCCTGTTTATGAGGCCTTCGATGAGGACCATAAACAGAAAAATTTTGCATTTGTAAGATTTTGGAAATGGCACTTAACCGTCGGAGTGGTCAAGTGGACCGTAGTGAAAAGGAAGCCCTGGTAGCCCATCTTGGCGGCGTTTTTGAACAAGCGTCTCTGGTGGTGGTCACCAAGCAAACGGGGATGACGGTGGAAGAGTCTACAGCTCTGCGCCGGGATGTTCGTGAAGTTGGTGCTGGCTACAAGGTCACAAAAAACCGGATCACAAAGATCGCCCTCCAAGGCACGCAGTTCGAAGGCTTGGCGCCTCATTTTAAGGGACCAACAGCCATCGCTTACTCGGAAGATCCGGTAGCGGCGGCTAAAGCCATCGTTAAGTTCGCCGAAGGAAATGATAAGTTGGAAGTTGTGGCCGCCGGTCTCGGTGGCAATGTGCTTGATGCAAAAGGCGTTGAAGCGCTTTCAAAACTTCCGTCTTTGGACGAACTGCGTGGAAAGCTGATTGGCGTGATCCAGGCCCCAGCAACAAAAGTTGCTGGCGTCGTGCAGGCCCCCGCAAGTCAGTTGGCACGCGTATTTTCTGCAAAAGCCGAGAAGGGCGAGGCTGCGTGAAGCCTCCCTTAATGAATGAAGAACTGACCAGAGTTCATGTTTAGGAGTATATAGAAATGGCCGATCTCGATGCGCTGGTTGCCGAACTGTCAAAATTGACTGTTCTGGAAGCTGCCGAGCTTGCCAAGAAATTGGAAGAAGAATGGGGTGTCTCTGCAGCAGCGCCTGCTGCTGTGGCTATGATGCCTGCTGATGGTGGCCCTGCGGCGGCTGCGGAAGAGAAAACTGAATTTGACGTGATCTTGACCTCTGCTGGGGCCAAGAAAATTAACGTCATTAAAGAAGTTCGCGGCATCACAGGCTTGGGCTTGAAAGAAGCGAAAGAAATGGTTGAAGGTGCACCAAAACCTGTGAAGGAAGGTGTATCTAAGGAAGAAGCTGAAGAGTTGAAGAAAAAGCTGGAAGATGCCGGTGCATCTGTCGAGTTGAAGTAATCGACCTACAGGCTTTGCCTGTTAGGGCTGATGGGCGGTGGGGAGATGTCTTTCCGCCGCCATCGGCTCATCGGCGTTTCTACATAAAGCTGAGTTGACAAAGGGATTGCAAATTCAACCTCTTTGAGAAGGCTAAAATAAAATTTAGAAAAAAGATCTTAAGAAAAACCTTAAATCTTTTCTCTTTTAAGTTAGGTAAAGAAAAAACTCTCTTTAACCTGAAATGTGGAAAGACCCATGAGCCGATATGCAAGAAAAGTGAAAAATTCTTGCCCTGATTTTATAGAGTTGTTTTGTATAGTGGGTAGAAAAAACAACTCTTTACAAAAGATTGGTAATATTCTTTTGTAAAAGACTACCCAGAGCCGGATTGTGTGCCTCCGGTTTTTAAAAGAACACACATCAAGAAAGACACTGTCTAGGCGCAAGATGGCATGCAGGTCATGCGCCGCCGTTTGCAGAAATGCAAGCGTTCTCCCCAGTGAGGGAGGGGACAGGGCTCGTTATGCTGTTGGAGAAGCCGAGGGAAGCTATGGCAAGATCCTTTACCGGTCGTAAGCGTATTCGTAAAAGCTTTGGCCGCATTCCCGAAGTCGCCCCCATGCCGAACCTCATCGAGGTTCAGAAGCGGTCTTATGACGCCTTTTTGCAAATTGACCGTCCCATAGAGGCGCGGACCGATACAGGTTTACAAGAAGTTCTCAAATCTGTTTTTCCGATCAGGGATTTCTCTGACCAGGCCGAACTGCAATTTGTGCGGTTCGAGTTGGAAGAGCCAAAATATGATGTGGAAGAATGCCAACATCGTGACATGACATTTGCGGCACCGCTCAAAGTGACGTTGCGCTTGGTGGTGTTTGACGTTGATGAAGACACAGGATCGCGCTCCATCAGAGACATCAAAGAACAAGATGTCTATATGGGTGATATCCCGTTAATGACGGCAAATGGCACCTTTGTCATTAATGGTACAGAACGGGTGATTGTTTCCCAGATGCACCGTTCGCCTGGTGTGTTCTTTGACCATGACAAAGGGAAAACCCATTCATCGGGTAAGTTTCTTTTTGCCGCAAGAGTCATCCCCTACCGCGGGTCTTGGCTAGACTTTGAGTTTGACGCAAAAGACTTGTTGTATGTGCGGATTGACCGTCGCCGGAAATTGCCAGCAACAACGCTGCTCATGGCGTTGGATAGCGATCAAACAGAACAAAAACGTGCTGCTTTGGCAGAGGACGGCAAAAAGCTTGATCCTTTTGATGCTGTTGGGATGTCGAAAGAAGAGATTTTGAATTTCTTCTATGGCAAAATCCTTTATAGCTATGGCGATAAAGGCTGGAAAACGCCTTTTGTTGTCGAGCGCATGCGCGGTGTTAAGCTCACCAATGATTTGGTGGATGCGGCGACAGGGGACGTTTTAGCAGAAGCAGAAACAAAGCTCACGGCGCGCATGGCGCGGAAATTCGTCGAGGCTGGCCTCACAGAGCGTTTGGTCGTTGTCGAGGATATGATCGGTCTTTATGTCGCGGAAGATCTGATCAATGAGGACACGGGTGAGATCTTTGTTGAAGCCGGGGAAGAGCTGACAGAAGCTTTAATCGCAACCTTGTTAGAAAACAAGATTGTTGAGATTCCTGTGCTTGACATTGACCATGTCACAATAGGCTCCTATTTGCGCAATACTTTGGCGATTGATAAGAATAATAGCCGTGAAGATGCGCTGATTGACATCTACCGGGTCATGCGTCCAGGGGAGCCACCAACCCTCGAAACAGCAGAAGCGCTGTTCCAATCTTTGTTCTTTGATTCAGAGCGCTATGATTTGTCGGCTGTTGGCCGGGTGAAAATGAATTCTCGCCTGGACTGCAAGGAAGTTCCGGACACCATGCGCGTTCTGCGTAAGCAAGATATTCTGCGCATTCTCCGCATTCTTGTCGATTTGAAAGACGGCAAGGGGGAAGTGGATGATATTGACCATCTGGGCAACCGTCGTGTGCGGTCTGTCGGAGAATTGATGGAAAATCAATATCGTGTTGGCTTGTTGCGGATGGAACGAGCGATCCGGGAACGCATGAGTTCGGTTGAAATTGACAGTGTCATGCCCCATGACCTGATCAATGCGAAACCGGCGGCTGCTGCCGTACGCGAATTCTTTGGATCGTCCCAGCTGTCGCAGTTTATGGACCAAACCAATCCGCTGTCAGAAGTGACGCATAAACGCCGCTTATCCGCCTTAGGGCCAGGCGGGTTGACGCGTGAGCGGGCAGGCTTTGAAGTCCGGGACGTGCACCCAACCCATTATGGCCGTATTTGTCCTATTGAAACGCCAGAAGGTCCGAATATTGGTTTGATCAACTCCTTAGCAACTTATGCGCGGGTGAACCAATATGGCTTTATTGAAAGTCCGTATCGGCGCGTCGTTGAGGGTGTCGTTGAAAATAATGTCATCTACATGTCTGCGATGGAAGAAGGCAAATTCACCATTGCCCAGGCCAATGCGGATTTGGACGACGAGCAACGTTTCACATCGGATTTGGTGAGCTGCCGGGGGGCTGGTGAATATATCATGTCGCGCCCCGATGCCATTGATCTGGTGGATGTGTCGCCGAAACAGCTGGTTTCGGTGGCGGCGGCCTTGATTCCGTTCTTGGAAAATGATGACGCCAACCGGGCCTTGATGGGATCAAACATGCAACGCCAGGCCGTTCCTCTGGTGCGCGCTGAAGCGCCTTTGGTCGGCACGGGCATGGAGCATGTTGTGGCGCGGGATAGTGGCGTGACCGCAATTGCGCGCCGGTCTGGAATTGTTGACCAGGTGGATTCGACACGGATCGTGATCCAGGCTGGGGATGATAGTGCCACCAATGAACCTTCGGTTGATATTTATCGGATGCTGAAATTCCAGCGCTCGAACCAGAACACATGTATCACCCAACGGCCTTTGGTGAAGAAAGGCGATCGGGTTCTTGCCGGCGACATCATTGCTGATGGTCCGTCCACGGATCTTGGCGAGTTGGCGCTTGGCCGTAATGTGCTCGTCGCCTTTATGCCTTGGAATGGTTACAACTTTGAAGATTCGATTTTGATCTCTGAACGCATTGTGAAGGATGATGTGTTCACATCAATTCATATCGAAGAATTTGAAGTTATGGCCCGGGACACCAAGCTTGGCCAAGAAGAAATCACCCGTGATATTCCCAATGTTGGGGAAGAGGCTCTGAAGAACCTTGATGAGGCCGGTGTGGTCTATATCGGGGCTGAAGTGAAGCCAGGGGACATTCTTGTCGGGAAAGTCACACCGAAAGGTGAGAGCCCGATGACACCGGAAGAAAAGCTTTTACGGGCCATTTTTGGTGAAAAAGCCTCTGACGTTCGCGACACCTCCATGCGCTTGCCGCCTGGGGTGGCCGGGACCATTGTTGAGGTCCGGGTCTTCTCGCGCCGGGGTGTTGATAAAGATGAACGGGCTTTGGCAATTGAACGGGCTGAAATTGAAAGCCTGGCAAAAGACCATGCCGATGAAAAATCTATTTTAGAGCGTAGCTTCTATGCACGCCTAAAAACAGTGATCTTAGGGCAGGTTGCGGTTGCTGGGCCGCGAGGTGTTCGCGAAGGGGTAGAGATCACAGAAGATCTTCTCAGCCAATATACACCTGGCCAATGGCGTCAATTCGATGTTGCCGATGAAACGACCATGGCTGACATCGAGGCCATGAAGCGTGTCTTTGATGAAAGTTTGGATCGTTTACAAGCGCGTCTTGATGATAAAATTGAGAAACTGCAACGGGGCGATGAATTGCCACCGGGCGTTTTGAAAATGGTCAAAGTCTTTGTCGCTGTGAAGCGCAAGCTACAGCCTGGAGACAAAATGGCGGGTCGGCATGGCAATAAGGGGGTTATCTCCCGGATTATGCCGCAAGAGGACATGCCTTATCTCGAAGATGGCACACCAATGGATATTGTCTTGAATCCGCTGGGCGTGCCATCCCGGATGAATGTTGGCCAGATTCTGGAGACGCACCTTGGCTGGGCGACATCGGGGATTGGACGTCAAATTCGCGAGATGCTTGATGAGGCAAAGCGCTCTGAAGATAGCACGCAGCTCAGGGGTTTCCTGTCTGACTTCTATAACCAAGGCATGCATAAAGAAGATATCTCTGACATGCATGAAGGTGAATTGCTTGAATTGGCGGGCAATTTACAAAAAGGTATTCCGATGGCGACCCCTGTGTTCGATGGAGCGCGGGAGGAAGATATCAATACGATGCTAGAGCGTGCTGGTTTGGATAGTTCAGGCCAGATGACTCTGATTGATGGCCGCACAGGAGAAGTTTTTGATCGCAAGGTGACGGTTGGCTACATTTACATGCTGAAGCTGCACCATTTGGTCGATGATAAGATCCATGCGCGGTCGATTGGTCCTTACAGCTTGGTGACACAGCAGCCTCTTGGCGGTAAAGCTCAGTTTGGTGGGCAGCGCTTTGGGGAGATGGAGGTTTGGGCCTTAGAAGCCTATGGTGCGGCCTATACACTTCAAGAGATGCTGACGGTGAAATCGGATGATGTCGCAGGGCGCACAAAAGTCTATGAAGCTATTGTGCGTGGCGATGATAATTTCGAAGCCGGTATCCCGGAATCCTTCAATGTTTTGGTGAAGGAATTGAAGTCACTCTGCTTGAATGTGGAATTGGATCAGTCCACTTATTAGACAGTGGACGCGTGATGAAGGGGCCATACTCTTTACAAGAAAAGAGTATGGCCTATCCTTCTGTTTGAACATGGATAGCTTTGCCCTGATTTGTGCTGGCTATCTTGTCTGATTTGACGAAAATTTTGCGCAAACAAGAAGAGATAATGTGGGCCTAGCGTTGATGCTATGAAAAGCCTCCCTATCTCTCCGCGAGGAGCCGGCTAATGAACGATTTGATGAACGTCTTTGGGCAGCCGACCGGTCCGCAGAGCTTTGATCAGATCAAAATCTCCATCGCCAGCTCGGAGCAAATCCGGGCCTGGTCTTATGGTGAGATCAAAAAGCCTGAGACGATCAACTATCGGACTTTTAAGCCAGAACGGGATGGTTTGTTCTGCGCTCGGATTTTTGGCCCGATCAAAGACTATGAATGTCTGTGTGGCAAATATAAGCGCATGAAATATCGCGGTATTATCTGCGAGAAATGCGGTGTCGAAGTCACCTTGTCCAAAGTGCGCCGGGAGCGCATGGGACATATTGAGCTGGCGTCTCCTGTTGCCCATATTTGGTTCTTAAAATCCTTGCCATCGCGTATCGGCCTTTTGCTCGATATGACTTTGAAGGATTTGGAGCGGGTTCTGTATTTTGAAAATTGGGTGGTCGTTGAGCCTGGCTTGACGGCCTTGAAGCCGCGTGAGCTCTTGACCGAAGAACAATTCTTCCGCGCGCAGGAAGAATATGGTGATGATAGCTTCCAGGCTCTTATTGGCGCCGAGGCGCTCAAGCTTATGTTGCAAGATATTGATCTTGAAACAGAAATTAAGAGCTTGCGCTATGACCTGAAAGAAACGAATTCTGAAGCCAAGCGTAAAAAGCTCGTCAAACGCTTAAAGTTGGTTGAAGCCTTTATTGAATCTGGTACCCGGCCAGATCATATGATTCTTGATGTGATCCCGGTTATCCCGCCCGAATTACGGCCTCTGGTGCCTCTGGATGGGGGGCGTTTTGCAACCTCGGATCTGAACGATCTTTACCGCCGGGTGATCAACCGGAACAACCGCTTAAAGCGTTTGATGGAATTACGGGCACCCGACATTATTGTCCGCAACGAAAAGCGGATGTTACAAGAATCCGTCGATGCTTTGTTTGACAATGGCCGTCGTGGACGGGTGATCACGGGTGCCAATAAACGACCTCTGAAATCTCTTTCTGACATGCTCAAAGGGAAACAAGGTCGCTTCCGCCAAAACTTGCTTGGTAAGCGTGTTGACTATTCCGGTCGTTCGGTGATCGTGGTGGGGCCGGAACTGAAACTGCATCAATGCGGGTTGCCAAAGAAAATGGCCCTGGAGCTGTTCAAGCCCTTTATCTATGCCCGGCTAGAAACGTATGGCATGGCCTCGACGATTAAAGCGGCAAAACGCATGGTTGAAAAAGAACGGCCTGAGGTTTGGGATATTTTGGAAGAGGTGATCCGCGAACATCCTGTCATGTTGAACCGGGCCCCGACCTTGCACCGCTTAGGCATTCAAGCGTTTGAACCGACTTTGATTGAAGGAAAAGCGATCCAGCTTCATCCGTTGGTTTGCACAGCGTTCAATGCTGACTTCGACGGCGACCAGATGGCGGTCCATGTGCCTCTGTCCCTTGAGGCGCAGTTGGAAGCGCGTGTCTTGATGATGTCCACCAATAACATCTTGTCTCCAGCGAATGGCAAGCCGATTGTCGTGCCGTCCCAAGATATTGTGCTTGGGCTGTATTATATTTCTTTGGATAATGATGGTGAGCCAGGCGAAGGCACCGCGTTCTCTGACATTGGCGAATTGCAAGCGGCTTTAGACTCTAAAGCTGTGAGCTTGCATGCAAAAATTAAAGCGCGCTTCCACACAATTGACGAAGAGGGTAACCCGATTGTCCAGCGTGTGGAAACCACCCCTGGCCGGATGTTGTTGTCAGAGCTTCTGCCGCGCAGTCCAAAAGTCAAATTCGACCTTATTAACAAGGTCTTGACGAAAAAAGAACTGGGTAATGTTCTGGACGCTGTCTATCGCCATTGCGGTCAGAAAGACACGGTCATTTTTGCAGACCAGATGATGAAGCTTGGCTTCTCTATGGCTTGCCGTGCCGGGATTTCTTTCGGGAAAGATGATCTCATTATTCCAGCGGCGAAAGAAGGCCTGGTCAATGACGCACGCTCTGCGGTGAAAGAGTTCGAGCAGCAATATCTCGACGGCTTAATCACCCAAGGTGAGAAATATAATAAAGTCGTTGACGTTTGGTCGCAATGTACTGAACGGGTCGCAGAAGAAATGATGAAAGTGATTTCTTCGGCAAAAGCAGGGAAGGATACTAACTCTGTTTACATGATGGCGCACTCTGGCGCGCGGGGGTCTGCGGCGCAGATCAAGCAGCTTGCGGGGATGCGTGGTCTGATGGCGAAACCGTCTGGGGAAATCATCGAGACCCCGATTGTGTCAAACTTTAAAGAAGGCCTGACCGTGTTGGAATATTTCAACTCGACCCATGGCGCGCGGAAAGGTTTGGCGGATACGGCTCTGAAAACAGCGAACTCTGGCTATTTGACCCGCCGTTTGGTGGATGTGGCCCAAGATTCGATTATTACAGAAGTCGATTGCGGCACAGAACGGGGCTTGCGTGTCAAAGCCGTGGTTGAAGGCGGCGATGTGATTGCACCCCTGTCAGAGCGTATTCTGGGACGCTGTGCTGGCGAGGATATCCTTGATCCTCTGACCGGTGAGATTATTGCCAAACGCAATGATATTATCGATGAGCCGCTCTGTGATCGCATTGAGCAAGCCGGCATTGATGAAGTCTTGATCCGCTCTGTCTTGACCTGCTCCACAAAGATTGGCGTTTGCGGAAATTGCTATGGCCGCGACTTGGCGCGTGGCACGCGGGTGAATATCGGTGAGGCCGTTGGTGTGATGGCGGCGCAGTCCATCGGAGAGCCCGGCACACAGCTGACCATGCGGACCTTCCATATTGGCGGCGCCGCCCAGCGCGGGGCAGAGCAATCCTCTGTCGAAGCGGCTTTGGATGCGAAGGTTGAATTCAAGAATTTGAATTCAGTGACGGGCAGCGATGGCCGCCAAGTGGTCATGGGTCGGAACACAGAAATTGTGTTGCGAGACGCCAAGAATATGGAACGGGCGCGTCACCGTGTGCCTTATGGTTCGAAATTGCTTGTTGATGAAGCGGCACAAGTCTCAAAAGGCACTAAATTGGCGGAATGGGATCCTTATACGATTCCGATTATCACAGAGCGTGATGGGATTGCGAATTATTTGGATCTTATTGAAGGCACCTCGATGCGTGAGGTGACAGATGAGACGACAGGGATTGCCAACAAGGTTGTCATTGACTGGAAACAGCAGCCAAAAGGGGCGGATTTGCGCCCACGTATCACTTTACGCAATGACGGTGGCGATATCATTACGCTGCCCAATGGCATGGAAGCCCGCTATTTCATGTCTGTCGATGCGATTCTCTCGGTTGAGAATGGACAACAGGTGAAAGCGGGTGACGTCTTGGCGCGTATTCCACGCGAGAGCACGAAAACGCGTGATATTACGGGGGGTCTCCCCCGTGTGGCAGAGCTGTTTGAAGCGCGGCGTCCAAAAGATTACGCGATTATCGCGGAATGTGATGGGCGTGTTGAGTTTGGTAAAGACTATAAGACAAAACGTCGGATCGTTCTGACACCTGATGAGGACGGGCGGGAACCTGTCGAATATCTCCTGCCGAAAGGGCGCCATTTGGCGGTCCAAGAAGGCGATTATGTGCTCAAAGGGGACCTTCTGATGGATGGGAACCCTGTGCCGCATGATATTCTTCGAGTGCAAGGGGTTCCAGCCTTGGCGAACTACCTGATTAACGAAATTCAGGAAGTGTATCGTTTGCAAGGGGTGAAGATTAACGACAAGCATATTGAAGTTATTGTTCGCCAAATGCTGCAGAAGGTTGAGATTGAAGAACCAGGTGACACCACCTTCCTTGTTGGCGAGCAGGTCGACCGTGATGAATTTGAAACTGAAAATGAAAAAACAATGAAGGAAGGGGGGCGCCTCGCCCAAGCAAGCCCTGTTCTGCAAGGGATTACGAAAGCGTCCTTGCAGACCAAATCCTTCATCTCTGCGGCCTCTTTCCAGGAGACGACTCGTGTCCTGACAGAAGCGGCGGTAAATGGCAAAATCGATACCTTAGAAGGCTTAAAAGAAAATGTGATCGTTGGTCGTTTGGTGCCGGCGGGGACAGGGTCTGTGATGAATCGCTTGC
>DDLW01000340.1 GCA_002340345.1 Alphaproteobacteria bacterium UBA2562
ATTATGCAGAGGTCTTTATAATGGTGAAGTCTATAACTTCCTTGAACTCCGTGCTGAGTTGGAGAATGAGTGGGCGTTTCGCAGTCACTCTGACACAGAGTGTATTTTGGCGGGATATGCTCGCTGGGGATGTGATGTCCTGCATCATATGCGCGGTATGTTTGCTTTTTCCTTATGGGATGAAACTCAGCGGCGGCTGTTCTGCGCCCGCGACCGATTTGGAATTAAGCCATTCTACTACACAATTTTAGATGGTGTGTTTTATTGTGCCTCTGAGGCGAAAGCCTTGATCCCTTTCCTGCCAGAGGTGCAAACGGATCCTGATGCTTTCGCTGAATATCTCACATTTCAATATACAATAGGTGAAAAAACTCTATTTAAAGGGATTCATCAACTTTTACCAGGGCATGCCTTACTCATTGAAAACGGTGAGATGCGTGTTTGGCGGTATTGGGATGTTAATTATGAAATTGATTTTGATCATACTGGTCATTATTTCGAACGCCGGATAAAAGAGTTGCTGTCAGACTCCCTCGCCTTGCATTTGCGCAGCGATGTTCCTATTGGCAGCTATATCTCTGGTGGTGTCGACTCTAGTTTAATTGCCATGTTGGCCCATGAGGCGAACCCAGCCAACGAACAGGGTTTTCATGGCAAATTCACTGAATTCCCTGGCTATGACGAAAGTCATTATGCTCAAATGGTGACCGATAAAGTCGGGAGTCAGTTGCATGTGATTGACATCACAGCCCAAGATTTCCGACACCATCTCCGTGATGTGATCTACCATCTAGATTTCCCCATTGCTGGGCCGGGGTCTTTTCCGCAGTTCATGGTATCGAAATTGGCTTCAGAGCATGTAAAAGTTGTTCTTGGTGGCCAAGGCGGCGATGAAATCTTTGGTGGTTACGCCCGCTATCTGCTGGCCTATTTTGAGCAATGTATTAAAGCAGCTATGAATGGGAAATACCAGAATGGAAATTTCGTTGTCACGATTGAATCGATTGTTCCAAATTTGGGTCTTTTACGCGAATACACACCATTAATGCAGCAATTTTGGAAGGAAGGTCTCTTTGGTCCTATGGACGAACGTTATTTACGCCTTGTAGATCGGTCGGTGGATATGCAGGACGAAGTGGACTGGGGTGATCTCAATAAGGAGAAGCTGATCGAAAGTTTTAAAGGGATCTTTAATAACCGTAATAATGTGCGGAAAGGTGCTTATTTCGACAGCATGACACACTTTGATTTCAAATGTTTATTGCCTGCCCTTTTGCAAGTCGAAGACCGTATGGGGATGGCCCATGGTCTAGAAAGTCGCGTGCCCTTGCTTGACCATCCTCTTGTTGAGTTTGCTGCGACGATCCCTGCTGATGTCAAGTTTCAAGGTGGTCATATGAAACGGCTGCTTAAGGTTGCTTATGGTGATGTTTTGCCTCATGATATTGTGCATCGTCGAGATAAAATGGGCTTTCCTGTTCCACTCAAAGAATGGTTTGCTGGTGAACTCCGTGGCGATATTGTAGATATCTTCCAAAATATTAAGGATAAGCACCGCCCTTATATCAATGCTGATGCTGTCTTGAACAATTTTGAAAAAGCAGGCCGCTTCTCACGAAAGGTTTGGGGACTATTAAGCCTTGAGATTTGGCATCAACTTTTCCATGATAAGGCTGGTGAATATCGTGCTCTTTTGAAATAGATCACTTAACTTCCTGGACGGTGAAGATATCTCTTAGGAGTGCTCACGATTTAGCTTTTTGTATGGTGCTCGATGATAAAGAGAGCCGTGTTGGAAGATCGGCCATATCGATTCCAACGCCCAACGAGGGAATCGATGATTATCGCTGCTTTTGCAGACATGAAGGATAACTTTCCCTATAACTTCATCATGTCTGCTTGCTTGGAAGTCGATGTTCAACAAGCACAACGGCATAAGACAGAGAGACGGCGTCTGCAAAGCCAATTCTCGCGGGGTTTACTTAGGCAGCTCTATTGCCTCTTAACGGGTCAAAGAGGAGACGTGCTTACGATAGACCAAACGGAAAATGGGGATTTGGTTCTTTACCAAACTGGGCGATTATCATCCCAAAGACTCTATGGATCTTTAAGTCATAGCGGGTCATTTGTGTTTGCGGGGCTAACGGATATTGGGCCAATTGGCATAGATGGGGAAAAAATAGATCATAGGCGCGATATGCCGCATATCTATAAATTCATTGATCCTGGCTTTGTCGGGGGGTGCCGTGATGCTTATCGCGCGTGGACTCGCAATGAAGCCTGCGGAAAAGCTTTGAAATGTGGCCTTTTGCTTCCCGTTCCAGCAGCCTTACAGTATCGTAAGCATGGCCTCACCAAGCTGCGTTCGCCAGACGTTCAAACTTTGGCGATAGATGATCAAATTTTAGCGCTTCGTAGCTTTAAACTTCCGCTTTGTGAGATGAGTGTCGCAATCACTCTAAGGCCCACAGATTCATATGTTGGATAAATCTTAGTTTGATCAATTTTCATTTTTAAGAGTGTAATATTTCGCTTTTATTTTCGCTCAGAAAAAATGTTGTAGGTTTTGTTTTGTTGCAAAACGGGTCAAAAGGATAAATCCGTCCTTTTACCCTTTGCTCTAAGCAGAGGTCTCATTATTTCAAAGGAATGCCCAGATTGATGCCAATAGTTTCGATGCCAGGATTATTATCATTCCCAAGTCCTGCATTCGACATGTGGTGAAAATGAAGACCTATTCTAGAATCATTGTCCATGCGGTAGGACAGTTCTAGACTAGATTTTATTTCAAATTCATGGCCCAAATCTTTTCCTTCACCCCGATGATAATATCCGGGGGCTACGCTTGGGGTAAAAGTAAGCCTATCGGTCAAGGGGAAGTCTGAATAGATCCCAGTATATCCATAAAGAGACCCATCGGAGGTTACGAACAGGCCTGCGAATGGTTTGAAAACCATGACTTTAAAATCATCACGGTATTCAACACGCAATTCTGCGGCAGCATGGTCCCCAAATGTATCGAAATAGCCTAAGCCGACATTGAGGAGCGGTACATCATCAGCATGTGCGTTATGCATGGGGACCGTTAATGAGACAGATAACATCATCAGAAAAGTGCAAACCACCGTCAAAACTTTTAAAGCTCTCGTCTTTGAAGTTTGATTTTTTGATTTCATGGTTTTACGCCTTTTTGGGATTCCACTGACAGTATTTTCTATATATTGGACCTGAAGGAATGCTGTATGTGTTTGTTTTGCCGTAGAATGGATCAAGACAATGGGGGATTAACTTACCCTTCACGCTCGCTATATTTCAGAGCTCTTTTATTTTAGATGGTTTGAGAATTGCTTTCTTTAGGCTTCAATCACGGCGATTTCAACTAATTTCAGACATAAGCAAGTTGAAAAATAGTAAAGCTTGAAGCTTTCTACTGTCTTAAAATGTTGATCCCAAAAAGGAACCCAGAGGTGGGGGAGCAAAGGCAGCAAAACCAGCACCCAGTGGCGCAGTCTTCGAAGAATTGCCATTCAGTGAATGAGACAAAGCAGAATTTATCACTGGTCTTCATGATTGCCAATTCACCATATCAAATTCCTTAGGGGCTTCTTTTGTGATGTTGCTTGATCGTCACAGGAAATTCTGGGAGTAAAATGCAATCAAAAATAAATTATCTTATGTATTTACTTATTATTAATGTTGTTTTTGTTCCATTTCTTCCCTTAATTGTTTTGCCCGAAGGGTGAATTTTGATCATTTGTTTGGAGAGAGATGCCGGGCTGTCAGAGGTCTGGGGTGTTGCTGGAAAGAGGGGACAGATCAAGAAGAGCCAGAAATCCTGACCAATATAACAACCCAGGAGGCAGAAATGCGCTAAGATATCCAAATCTCAGGCTCTTACAAAAGCTGCAGCCATATGCGTCAGTCAGCATCAGCGTTCTGGACTAAGTTTTTCGGATTCATAACTTATAGCGCTGGCAGAATGTGATGATCGCTACCGAGATATGTAATAGATGACTTGACCTATAATATGCCATTCTGTATTTTGCCTCGAAAGTGATAATGATAACACAAAAGAAAGTGATCTCCTCTGTCTTGTTGTCCATACAAAGAGGTCAATTTTGTATTCGCAGTAGATCTGTCTGGCAACTTAAGACCTCCCAAATTAAAAATGGGAGTCAGTTTTTTAGAAGATTTTGGGCAAAGAGATTTGTTTATGAGACATCTTGCAGGCAGGGTGTCAATTTCAGAACAAAACAATTGCTAGATATCCATCTGTGAGATCATGAATCCAAGGTTAGGTAGAACATGACAAGGTTTTCCAAAGTTTTTACAGTAATGTTTATTTTGCTGGTGGTGGCAAGCTGTTCTGGCCGCAGCCAACCTTTATATTCTGGTCTCCTTCGACCTGTTCCTACCATAGCGCAGACTCTTGATCGTGAAGAAATTGGTCGCGTTATTCAAAGGGCCGCTGTTCGTCGTGGTTGGCTTGTTGAGCCAATGGGTGATAACAAAGTGAGGATCACGTTAAATGTCAGAAAACATCAGGCAATAGCAGATATTACCTATTCTTCAAAGACATTTAAAACGACTTATGTAAAGAGTACAAATCTCAATTATGATGGAAAAAGTATCCACACAAATTACAATCGTTGGGTCAAAAACTTAGAAATGGACATTGAAAAAGAATTACAGGTGAGTGGTATCAATCCCAGATAAAAGGAATTGCTCAATGCTTAGCTTTTTGGTGGAGGATTGGGCTGTTTGGGGCACGAACGTCACAGGGCAAGAAACACAGCTGAGGGACATGAATGGGGGGGAGAAGCCCTTAAATGTCCCTGATATGCGCGATTTTCCAGCGTCTATACGGCGGCGACTGAGCCCCTGTGGTCGTTTGGCAATGCGTGTGGCGTGGGATTTAAAATCAAATGAAGAAACACAGCTTGTGTTCAGTTCTCGCTTTGGTGATTGCAATCAAACGGTTGCATTGCTGAAAGATATTGCATGGGACGAGCCCGTTTCACCCGCATTATTTAGTGCATCAGTACATAACGCCCACGCTGCACTCATGTCGATCGCTTGTAACAATAAATTACCACATACCGCACTTTCAGCGGGGGTGGCTTCTTTCGGGGCGGGGTTGATAGAGGCCATAACCCAGGCTTTGGATGCGCCTGAGCGCAAAATACTACTCGTGTATTATGATGAGCCGGTCTCAGATTTCTATGAGCGTAAGACTTCTGTTTCGTGTGAGAAGTTTGCTGTCGCGATAAAACTGATGGCCTCGAAAAAGAAAGACGTCGAGGATGACCATAAAACGCTTTTTAAAATGGAAATAAGGGACGGGCAAACAGCGACAAAAGAAGATCCGGCTATCACATTTGTCGAATTTTTATCGGGCAATAGAGATCGGTGGGTCTGGTCCGATGGTTTTACACAATGGGTCTGTTGCAAAATTTCGAGCTAGGTTTCACATGGTACGGCGTTTAGATTATTTGTGGCGCCTCTTGATAACGGGAGCGGCGTTCCTGTCATTTAGTCTTTTTGGTTTTCTGATGACGGTCACGCTATTCCCTTTGGTTTCTCGATTGTCACGCACGAATGAAGAGCGGGTTAATCGCATTCGATGGCTGATCCATAAAGCTTTTCAGCTCTTAATAGCGAGCCTATTGTTTTTTAAGGTGATTGACTTTGGATTTAAGGGGGCGGAGCGCCTTTCAGGAGAGCGGGGGCGCCTGGTTGTGGCAAACCATCCGACTCTTATTGATGTTGTGCTTATGTTATCTATAATGCCACAAGCACAATGCATGGTAAAGCACAATTTGTGGTCGCATCGATTTCTCGGTGGGGTGGTGCGTGCAGCGGGCTATATCAGAAATGATGGTGATCCAGAAACGATTTTGGAGGCATGCCGTGCAGCCATTCAACAAGGCCATGATATTATCGTTTTCCCAGAGGGCACCCGAACAGTGCCAGGGAAACCAATCAAGTTTCAAAGGGGGTTTGCGAATATCGCAGCAATCGTTCCCTGTAATATACAAGTCGTGACAGTCACATGTTCACAAGAGACGTTGACGAAAGGGAGTTCGTGGTATGAAATCCCGAAACAGAGGCCGCGGTTTTACATTTCTGTTGGCGAAGAGTTGGATGTAAAGACTTATCTTGCTCGCGAGCCTCGTGCAAAAGTTGTGCGGCGATTAACACGTGAGCTTGAAGATTATTACAACAGAAAGCTATATCATGGATAAACTCGAAGAAGACATTAAACAACTTATCGTGAGTGTGCTCAATTTGGAAGATATTGACCCCTCGGAAATTGATAGCGAAGAAGCTTTGTTCGTCGAAGGTTTAGGGCTGGATTCAATTGATGCTCTGGAGTTAGGGGTCGCAATACAAAAGAAATATGCAGTCAAGATAAGCGCAAAAGATGAAAGTATTCGCCATCATTTTCGTTCTGTCAAAAATCTCGCTAACTTTATTCACAAAGAAAGGGGAGAGACCGTCTGATGATGACAAAAGAAGAAATATATAAAAGACTTGAGGACTATCTCATCAATCTTTTTGAAGTTCCGGCAGAAGACATTAAGCTAGACGCTTTACTGTTTGATGATCTTGATATCGATAGTATCGATGCCGTTGATCTATTGGTAAAAATTCAGGAACTGACCGGGCGAAAAATTTCACCAGAAGCTTTTAAGAGTGTCAGAACCGTTGGTGATGTCGTCGATCAAGTTTACGCATTATTTCCTGCAGATGCGCCTGCAAAAGTGGAGAATATTGAATAGTTTAAAGTTTTGCTTGATCCTCTCTCTGTCGTCAGGTTTGACCTCTGTTTTGACTGTGGCTTCTTGACGGGTCCAAAAACTTTCATCGCTCGGTTTTTGGCGCTCTTTTTCGCGACTCATTGAGGCTAAAAAGGCAAGACCGGAGGCGAATATAATGGCGGTTCGAATTTCATTCATTCTTTTTACCATTATTGGTGTTCTTTATCCATTTGTCGTTTGGTTTGGTCTTTCTATTGTATCACCTTTCGTAATTGGCGTATTTATTTTGGTTTTATTGTTAGCGCGTTTAATTTTTACTTATGTCAAAGGTGGTGACAAGGCCGATGTCATTGCGATTTTAGCTGTCATTGTAGGCCTATCAGGGATTTTCGCTGTTGATCAAATGATGGCAGTGCGATCTTATCCAATTCTGCTGAGCCTGATGCTTGCCATTGTCTTTAGTGTATCAATGCTGCGTCCTCCTACGGTCATTGAGAGAGTCGCGCGTTTGATCGAGCCGGATTTGAATGCACGAGGGGTGCGATATACGCGAAAAGTAACAGGCGTCTGGATTGGTTTTTTTCTATTTAACGCACTGGTTTCGGCGGCGACGGCTTTTCATGGCGATATGAAGATCTGGACACTTTATAACGGTATGATCTCTTATATGCTTGCAGGCACTCTTTTTGGTTTTGAATATTTAATCCGTCAACAGGTTAAGCAAAGTCATAAAGGACCCGTTGGGGAATGATCACATTATCAGATATTTTGGTCGGAAATGCCCAAGATCACTGGCCAAAAAAGGGGCAAGAAGATCATAGTGTCTCGCGTGTGAACGGACAAGAGCGTCGGTTGTCCGACCTCAGACGTGATGCCGCAAAAATTGCTTGTTGTTTGCAAGGTCAAGACGCTAACGCGGTGTGCCTATATTCAGAGTCCGCTTATGATTTCACAGCTGGATTGTTGGGAGCGGTTTATAGTTTAAAGCGTGTCATTTTACCGCCTAATAATTTGCCAGAGACTTTGACGTCCATAGCAAAGAGGGGGGCATTGATCTTATCTGAAACAGAAAATGATTTGCCTTCTATCCATTTGCGTAAAGTCATGGACGGTCCGCCGCGCCCGTTTGAATTTCGAAGCCGGGATTTGAGCAACGTCACTCTTGATATCCAAACATCTGGGTCAACCGGCGTGCCAACATTTGTGCCTAAAACGCTTCATCAGCTTGAAGCCGAATGTGCCTCTTTGGAAAGAATGTGGGGGAAAGCGCTGGGATCTTCCTTGGTCTTTGCGATGGTCTCGCACCAACATATCTATGGGCTGCTTTTCCGTGTTCTATGGCCGCTTTTGGCCATGCGTCCGTTTGTGGCCGAAACCATACAATATTGGGAAGCGTATTTCGAAGAAGAGCGCGATCGCGATCATGTGTTGGTGTCCAGTCCGGCTCATCTCTCCCGGTTTCCGCCCCTTTCGGCTTTGGATCCTCTGAGGCCACCAAAGATGCTGTTCTCCTCGGGCGGTCCTTTGACATGTGACGCGGCGGAGAAAACAAAGCATAGCCTTGGTGTCGCGCCTTGCGAAGTTTTTGGCAGTACTGAAACTGGAGGCATCGCATGGCGCGTACAAAAAACGCCGGACACAGCCTGGACAGCCTTTGATCAGGTCTCAATTTCACGTGCAGAGGATGGGACCCTCGCCGTGCGCTCGCCTTGGCTGGAAAAATTCGAATGGCAATCGACCAGTGACCTGATTTCTCTTTTAGATGAGACGCGGTTTCAATTCCATGGACGGGCGGATCGTATTGTCAAAATCGAGGGCAAACGCGTCTCGCTTCAGCAGGTTGAAACAGCTTTACTTGCCGAGGACAGCGTTCACTCTGCCGCTGTTCTGATGTTGAAGAATGCGCCATGCCCATTGGCTGCTGTGCTGGAATTGTCAGATAAAGGGCGTGCGATGCTGGAAACGCTTGGCCCTTTCCGGTTGGGGCGTGCGTTTCGACGAAGGCTTGGAACGCGATTGGACAGTGCCTCATTGCCTAAATTTTGGCGATTTGTGGATCATATTCCTGAAAATGCCCAAGGCAAAAGACGTCTTCTGGAGCTTCAGCAATTGTTTGCTGACGATGAGATCACAAACCCAGCCCCCCTCCATCCAACAGTTCTTGAACGCCGGGAATCGGAGAATCAGGTCACCTTAGATTTGGTCGCGCCGGCTAATCTTTTTTATTTTCAAGGGCATTTCCCAAAAACGCCAATCTTACCAGGGGTGACCCAACTCCATTGGGCTGTTCTCTTGGCGGGAGAGGCCTTTGGAAGACCAATGCATGTCAATGAGATCAGCCGCCTCAAATATAAACAAGTGTGGCGACCAGAGATGAAGGTCACTCTGCATTTGGTTTATCGGCCTGAGAAAAAAACCGTGTCTTTTACCTACAGTGCCGGAGAACTTGAATTTTCGTCGGGAACTTTGAAGGTGATATTGCCATGACAATCCGTCCCTGTGCGATTATTCCAACCTATAATCATAGTCAGGTTATTGAAGACATTGTGGTGTCTCTCCGTGCGTTGAAGCTGCCTGTCTTTATTGTGGATGATGGGAGCGCCGAGAAGCATCGTCATGTCATCGCAGCGCTTCATGCGCCGGATCAAGGGGTGACCGTATTACGTTGTGAGACCAATGGCGGCAAAGGGGCGGCTGTTCATCATGGCCTTGAGCTGGCACAGAAAGCGGGATATAGCCATGCGGTTCAGCTTGATGCAGATGGTCAACATGATCGCACTGTCTTGCCAGACATCTTGGCGTTATCAAAAGATTATCCGCAGGCTCTGATGAGCGGCGTGCCAGTTTATGACGAAAGCATCCCGAAATCACGTTTGGTTGCCCGTTATCTAACCCATGTTTGGGTCTGGGTGGAAACACTGTCTTTTCAAATCAAAGACAGCATGTGTGGCTTTCGTGTCTACCCGGTGGCCGATGCTTTGAGGGTCTTGCAGGAAGAGAAAATTGGGCGCCATATGGATTTTGACACTGAGATCATGGTCCATCTTTTTTGGCGTGGCATACCTGTGATCAAAATTCCTGTTGGTGTGACATATCCCGAAGGCAATACATCGAATTTTCAGCTCTTAGCAGATAATTGGCGTATTACCAAAATGCATACGCGTTTGGTTTTTACGATGTTATGGCGATTGCCAAGTATTTTGCGAAATCGCCCTCCTAAAATAGACCCCCATGACAATAAGAGCTGGGCCAGCATAGAAGAGCGTGGGATGGCATGGGGGTTGGCCTTTTTGGCGACGACCTATCGCTTGCTTGGCTATCGGGTCTGTTGGATCGTGATGCAGCCCATCTTATTCTATTTTTTTCTTACTGGTCGGGTCCAGCGCCAGGCATCGCGGCTCTATTGGGAGAAAATGAATCCGTTGATTGGCGATGAGGCAAAGGTCAGCTTTTGGCGGCTTTGGCGTCACACGCAATCCTTTGGCCGGATGGCCCTGGACAAGTTTTCAGCCTGGGTCGGGGATGTTGCTGTTTCAGACCTTAAAATCCCAAATATCCAAGAATTGGATCATGTGGTTGCTGAGAAACAAGGGGTTTTGGTCATCACATCGCATCTGGGCAATGTTGAAATCTGTCGGGCCCTGTCCGACCGGGATGGTTATGTTCCGATGACCGTGTTTGCCTATACCGCCAATGCGGTTAAGTTTAACCAATTGCTCGCAAAATATAATCCACGCGCTATGGTGAATGTCATTGAGGTCGGGGATATGGGGCCTGCCACAGCGATTGAACTGCAAGATCGTCTCGATCATGGTGAATGGGTCATTATTGCGGGGGATCGGACGCCGGTGACGGGCGATAAGCGTGTTTCTTATATCCCTTTTCTTGGTCAGGAGGCGCCTTTTTCCCATGGTCCGATCTTATTGGGTCATTTGCTGAAATGTCCGGTTTATTCTCTGATTTGTCTGCGGGATGGAGATCATTTTGAGGTTCATTTTGATTTGCTCTTTGATCAAATCACTCTTGATCGTAAAAATAAAAATACATCCATTGATGAATATTTATTCTCTTACGCCCAGAATTTAGAAAATTATGCAAAGAAAAAACCGATGCAATGGTTTAATTTTATTGACTTCTGGCGAGAGATGGAATAGAGGATTTCATTTTTATCTTGAATCAGTGGAAACGCTCTCTGTTGTTGTTTTTGCCGCAAAACACATGGTTAAAGGGGCTACC
>DDLW01000119.1 GCA_002340345.1 Alphaproteobacteria bacterium UBA2562
CTCTTGCGTAAAACAGAAACATCGGCTCAAGACCCGCCAGTACAGACAGACCATGATAAGTTTCAGGGGCAGACAGAAAATAGCTCTGCCTCTGAATCTTCTGGCGCACGCGACAGTGCCACCACAGCCGACACTTTTATGAAAGACCAGTCTGCCCAGAGAAACACAGCGTGTTTTTCCCAGCCTCCAGACATGACATCTTTGCCGCAAAAAGATCTGAACACATCCTCTCCAAAGATCTTCCCCAAACAGCCCATTGCCCACGCTCCTGTGCATGAACTGCCGCGCTTTTTCTATCACTTCCACACCACACAATTAGGCCCCTGCCCTTACCTTCCCGACCGGCAAGAACGCAAGATTTGGACAGACCTTCCTCGCTATGGTCCAGAGCTTTTTGATCGCCTTTCTTTGTCAGGATTTCGACGTTCTCATATGGTGGCCTATCGCCCCGCTTGCCCGCAATGCAGGGCGTGCGTTGCTGTGAGAATCAGAGTAAAAGATTTTATTTTTGATAAAAAATGGCGGCGTATTGAGGGAAAAAATAAAAACTTAGAAACCACGATAAAAAACACCAAAGCGACAGCAGAACAATTTTCTCTTTTTAATCAATATATTACAGGACGGCACAGCCATGGCGAGATGTTTAATATGGGCTTTCTAGACTATAGATTTATGATTGAAGATAGCCCTCCCGAAAGTTATATGTTAGAATTTAGACAACCGCCCTATGATGGAAAAAACCACAATACTCTCAAAGCTGCCGCCCTTATTGACCAGTTGAGAGATGGCGTCTCTGCCGTTTATAGCTTTTATGACATAAAAGAGACCCAACGCAGTTTCGGCAGTTACATTATTTTATGGCTCATCAGATATGCCCTGCAACAAGACCTTCCCTATGTTTATCTAGGATTCTGGGTGTCAGAAAGCCCTAAAATGGCTTATAAAGCACGATTTAAACCCCTTGAAGGGTATAAAGACAACCATTGGCAGGATCTTCATCTCTTCTGATGGGTCCATCCAAACAGAAAGAGTCCGACGGCTGTCGGGGTTTTTGTTCGGGAAAATTAGACTATAGCAAAGCTATTTAAAGTCGGAGCCCCTTTAACTATGCGTTTTGCTCTGAAATAAAAATACAGCCATATTTCCAAATCAAAGTAAAGACAGCGCAGATTTAAAATATTATGGGCTTATAGCCTGTCTTTAGATGTCAGAATTTTGTAAGTTTGATAGATATTATCTATAGAAAAATCTATCAGAAGTTATTATCCTAGGAACTCTGAGCAGATCTCAAAAGAAAAATCATAAATCGCACAGACGGGTAAAAGGTTGGATCAGAAGATGTCATTAAGATATCAAAGCATTTCAACTTACCAAACTAAAATTATTGTTGTTCTGTCGCTTACACTTGCAACCCTTTTCAGCATCATTCAAATCTATACGGAATTCATGAGTCTTGAAAGAGATCTCATTGACTCAACAAATAGCACCATACGGCTGGTTGAAAATGCGACGACACAAGCGGCTTTTACATATGATGCAGACCTTTCTCGAGAAATCGTTGAAGGTCTCCTGAATTTCCCTCCTATAACATCAGCCGTTATTCTTGATCAAGATAAAAATGTTCTTGCAGAAATCACGAGAGAAAAAGAAGAAGAAATATCTTTCTTTTCTAACTATGTCCCAATTTCTGATATTAACAAAACAATTGAATTAAAATCACAGCATGAAACTGTTGGCTCCATTGGAACTTTTCGTATTACAGTATCAGCACAGTTAACAAAAGAGCTTTTTATTTCACGAATAGGGCTCATAGTCTTAATTGATTTTACGAGTACTATAATCTTAGGAGCATCCGTTTGGTTTATATATAACCGTCTTCTGACAAATCCTTTGCTGCGGATGGCAGATGATTTTTCTCGTTTCGACATTGAACATCCAGAAAATGATTTTAAACAGGGCCTAGAAACCTATCCCAATAATGAAATCCGCCAAGTTATGGCAACAGGTCACCGCTTATTAGAGGCTTTATCGTCTAATCTTAATCGTTTGCAAGTCTCGCGCGATGCTTTAGCGACAGCCAATCTGGCCTTAAGTGACAGTGAAAAACGATATCGCACATTTGTTGAAACAAGTATGGAGGGAATTTTTTGCTTTCGATTCAACCCTCCTCTACCAATAAAGGAGAGCAAAGCAGAACAAGTTGAATGGACATACCAGAATGCCAGTATTGAACTTTGCAATCATGTATTCGCAGAAGATTATGGCTTCTCAAGCCCGCAAGATGTTTACGGTAAACATGTTATTGACCTGCAGAATGGCGATGAAATTCTCGCAAGACGTGTTATCCAGGACTGGATCGACCAGGGTTATCGCCTCGAATCTTATGAACAAAAGAAAGAATTACCCTCAGGTGAGATCCGGTATTTTCTTATAAATTCCGTCAGCTTTATTGAAAATGATCATGTAACATATTTGTGGGGGTCTCATATAGATCTTACAGAACGTAAAAAAACAGAAGAAGCTTTAAAGAATTACAAAGACAACCTTGAAATAAAAGTTGAACAAAGAACATTAGAATTACAGCAGGCCAATAAAAAACTACAAAAAGAGATATCAGAAAGAAATTACGCTGAAATCCGCATCAGAGAAAATGAAGCAAAACTCAGCTCTCTGATCAATACAGCGGCTGAAGCTATTATTACCATCAATCAATGGGGCACTATTCAATCTTTTAATCCTGCCGCCGAAAGAATTTTTGGATACAGGTCAGAAGACTCCATCGGGGCAAATATTAATATGCTCATGATCAATGATCAATGATCAAAGAAAGAAACATGATCATTATTTAAAGATGCATAATATCAGCGGCATCGCACGTATGATCGGCCAATCCCATGAAATGGATGCCAAACGATCAGACGGCGCCATCATCCCGATCGAATTCTCTGTCAGCGAATTTCGCAGTAATGGCCAAAGAATGTTTACAGGCATTATCCATGACATTGCAAAAAGGAAAAAAATAGAAGAAAGGCTCAGAGCTGAAGAGAGAAGAAGTCGAACAATCCTGACCAATGCAGGGGCCGGTGTTTCTATTGTCGGGCTTGAGGGCGACTTCATTCAAATTAATGAAAGGCTCTGCAGTATGCTACAATATTCGAACGACGAGCTACTCAAGCTGAGCCTTTATGACGTGACACATGAACATGACATCAAACACAGTCAAAGTGAAATAAAATCTTTAATAAATCAAGAAAAAGAAAAATCTAGTATAGAAAAAAGATATGTTCGCAAAGATAAATCACACTTCTGGTGCGAAACAAACATTTCTCTTGTTGTTGATGACTATGGCAAGCCAGACTATCTTATTGGCCTCAGCGTTGATATCTCTGAGCGCAAAGAATATGAACGAAATCTCAAAAAAGCTGTTACAGCGGCAGATCAAGCCAATAAAGCAAAATCTGAATTCTTATCCTCCATGAGCCATGAGTTGCGCACACCGCTCAATTCGATCATGGGCTTTGCCCAAATCCTTGATATGGATACCGAAAACCCCTTAACAGAAAAGCAAATCAGCCAAGTTAAATATATCATTAAAGGCGGAGAACATCTGCTTGAACTCATTGATGAGGTGCTTGATCTCGCGCGCATTGAGGATGGGAAATTAACCCTGTCCATCGAAAGTGTCGATTTAATATCCCTGCTTTCCGATTGTCTGTCCTTCGCAAAAACATTAGCAAGCAAAAAGGCTATAAAGATTATAGACCGCGTTGGTGATCAACAACCAGACATCTATGTTGACCATCTAAGGGCAAAACAGGCGCTTTTGAACCTTTTATCAAATGCCGTTAAATATAACGGTCCGAATGGCACAGTCTGGCTAGATGCCGAATGCCATCAACAAGGTTTTTTACGCATTCGCGTCACAGATACAGGCATCGGCATTGCCGAAGATAAAATCGCAGAGGTTTTTCAACCCTTTAATCGCCTCGGTGCAGAAGCAACAGATGTCGAGGGCACAGGCATTGGCCTGGTGCTGACGAAAAAACTTGTGGAAGAAATGGGCGGCGAAATAGGTTTTGAAAGCCTTCAGGGTCAGGGGAGTTCTTTTTGGATTGATTTTCCTCTTACAAAAGAAAAATCAGCGCGAAAAACATTCGAAAATTCACCAGATGAACCTATCATCGATGTGACATCCCAGTCCCGGTTACTGCTTTATGTCGAGGATAACCCAGCGAATTTGGTCTTGATGGAAGCCATTGTCAGCGCCATCCCCAATCTCGATATGGTGTCAGCCCATACAGCTGAACTCGGCCTGGTGCTTGCTGAAGAACGCTGGCCTGATGTTATTATTTTAGATATCAATTTGCCTGGCATGGACGGCATCGAGGCTCTTAAACATTTCTACGCCCTAGACAGCAGCAAACATATCCCTATTCTTGCCTTAAGTGCTGATGCCATGCCATCCAGCGTCCAACGTGGGTTGCAAGCTGGCTTTCGGGATTACCTCACAAAACCAATTAATGTCCGCAAACTTCAAACGGTTCTCAAAGAGGTTTTATCGTGATAAAACCAGCTGCTGACATGCCGTTTTTCAGTAAAACAAAGCGCGTTACAGGGGCAGTCCCTTTAACGACGCGTTTTGCGGTGAAAATAAAAATATAGAGCATTTCACCTGAGTCTAATTAAAAGCGAAATGCTCTCTCTTATTGTTTTTGCCGCAAGACATGTCGACTGGATGTTTCCATCCAGCCGCACTTTGTTCTAGACTGAAAATCTATCTGCTCTTCTCTGGAAATCTCCCATACCCTCTTTCCTCGATTTTCACCCTCCCCCCTTCAAGAACGCCTGAGGCTTCGTTACGCAAAATCCGAGGTCAATCGAGGTGCCCCTATGAAAAGGATATCGCCATGCCACATGGGCTCCATGACAAACCCCTTTTTGGATTTATCGGCTGGAGTGGGAGTGGAAAAACAACTTTACTTGAGAAAACACTTCCCTTTATCGCAGAAAAAGGCCTAACCTTTTCAACGGTTAAACACGCACATCATAAGGTCGATATCGACAAACCTGGAAAGGATAGCTACCGCCATCGCGCAGCTGGCGCCCAAGAAGTCATGCTCGCCACAAGTGCACGCTGGTTCCTCATAAGAGAATTGCGCACAGCCCCCGAACCGAGTTTAGAAGATCTCATTGAGAAAATGTCCCCCGTCGATATTATTTTTGTCGAGGGCTTCAAACGGACATCGTTCCCTAAATTAGAAGTTTATCGCCCCGAAATCGGCAAAGATCCTCTCTGGAAAAATGACCCCTCCATTGTGGCTGTCGCCAGTGACGATCCTACTTTGACAGGAACGCCAAAACTTTTGGATCTCAATAATCCGCAAGCTGTTGCTGCTTTTATTTGCAATGTTATGGGATTTTAGAGTAAAGGGTAAAGTCCTTGGTCATCACTTTGATCAAAGAAAAAGATGCAAGATGATCGCTTCAATGACTTCTACAGTAAAATATCTTGGGCTTTTCTGACAACATCTTCAAACATTTCTGTTGTCAAACGCCCGGTACTGGTATTGTAACGAGAACAATGATAACTCGACAAAAGGGTAAGAGCGCGACCATCATTCTCTTTTACAGGCAAAGCATAACAAGATCCATGACCGAAAGGATGGTCTTTCTTTTTTAAGTTCAAGGTCGTTAAAACCGCACCATGCGCTAGGCCACCGAGACATAAAATAATTTGTAGATTTTGCATCGCCGCAATTTCTGATTGCAAGAAGGGATTGCACGCTTTGACCTCAGCCCCGACTGGCTTATTTTCAGGGGGTAAACAACGCACCGCATTGGCCACACGCACATCTTGCAAAGTAAAGCCATCATCAGGACGGCGATCATAATGGCCTTGGGCAAAGCCAAATTTCAGCAATGTGGCATACAAAAGGTCGCCAGCATAGTCCCCTGTGAAAGGACGGCCCGTGCGATTAGCCCCTTTCATACCAGGCGCCAACCCTACAACAAGAATACGGGCGTTCCCAGGGCCAAATGAAGGGACCGGGCTGTTGAACCAGTCAGGTTCGCTTCTCCGGAGATCTTCGCGAAATGCCATAAGCCGAGGGCATAAAGGGCAATCAAGACTTGCTGTGCCTTCAAATCCCACATCGCCTGGGATTTGTGTCATAGGATCCATAAAGGACACTCCTTTATCGCAAATCTAGAGCAAAGAGCAAAAGGATAGATTTCTCCTTTTGGCCCGTTTTGCGGTAAAAACAAAGATATAAAGCATTTCACTTCAGTTTCATTAAAAGCGAAATGCTTTAAAAAGAAATGCCCTCAATGTTCACTTTTATTACAAGATATCGCCTTTAAAAGAAACGGTTTGACCGTGCTTACTTTTACAGTTTGCGCTTTCACGAGAAGGTGGCGTCACCTGATCGCCGCGTTTTGCGGCAAAAACAAGACATGAGAGTCATTCGCGACTTAGGTTTGGTCGCACATGACTCTCACATCCAAAAACACTTTAGGTTTTGTGACAAAAGCACAGCACAGCCTTAATTTTTCTATTAAAGACATTTTGGCCTAGAGATCATCATCATCGTCATCGTCGTAATCATCATCGTAATCATCGTCGTCGAGCTCATCCATTTCATCGGGAAGAGGGCTCGCCGCGGCCATAGGCGGCATGGGATCACGACCATCACGCTGGCCATGAGCACGACAAATCTCATCGGCAAGTTCTTGGAGTTCCAAGAAATTATCGGCTTGGCGCCGCAATTCATCAGCAACCATAGGCGGCTGAGAGCGCACGGTCGAAACAACCGTTACGCGACATCCGCGCCGTTGGACCGCTTCAACCAATCGACGGAAATCACCATCGCCAGAAAAGATCACAATATGGTCAAGATGAGAGGCCATTTCCATCACGTCAATGGCCAATTCAATATCCATATTGCCTTTTATTTTCCGGCGGCCTGTTTGATCTGTAAATTCTTTCGTTGGCTTTGTGACCATTGTATAGCCATTATAATCCAGCCAATCGACTAAAGGACGAATAGGAGAATATTCCTGGTCTTCGACAAGTGCTGTGTAATAGAACGCCCGAATCATGCGCCCTTTAGAGGCAAAATGTTCTAAGAGACGCTTATAATCAATGTCGAAGTTCAGGGCGCGTGCTGCAGCGTATAGATTTGAACCGTCTATAAAGAGAGCCAAACGCTCTTGGGGATAAAAAATCATTCAATACTCACAAGTAGTTAGACTCCGTTTTGTTATCAACGGCGCCCCGAGTTATAGGCTTTATTCTGTTAATCCCGGCCATGCTTCCGGGAGACTGCGCCATTATTATCCCGGTGACATATTATGTCGATCTTTTTGTCAATCCGTTAGCATAAAAAACGAAGCGGAGATTGTCTTCCATCTCCTGGTTTATCTCGAAAATAAACTACCGCGAAAACGAAGTTAGAGGCAATGATTTCATCTCTGGTCGCATTGCCATTTTGAAGCCTTATGCAGATAACAAACTTTTTTAGTGCCTGCAATGGGGAAAGGCCGTTTTATTGTTTTTTAGTGAGATTATTACACCTCCTAGGATTTGGAAAATGAAAATCGCCGAAATATAGTAATTGAATTTATCCATTATATAAGATTTTTTTTATAAAAGAAATAAGCGATTTGGCCAGTTTTAGATTTTTTGATATTTAGATAAAGAACTTCAGCTAAAAAATATATCTTGCCAAATTATTCTTTCATTTTTTGCGATTTTAAATATTTTGACCATAGGAAAATACAATATTATTCTTATTTTCTGTATAAGCCAGATTCAAGAACAATGCGGCTTAAAGTTCCCATGAAAATCAATGAAAAGGCACAACATCCAAGATAACAGCACTTTAGGTAAGAATTTCATATGATTACAATCGGATTAGGCGCCAATCTAACGGCTCAAGGCTTTACCACCCCCCTCGAAGGTTTGAAAGGGGCATTACAGGCTCTTGGGCATATTGCCGGCATCGACATCCAACGGATTTCGCCATGGTATCGCTCTGCTCCGGTTCCGTGCTCTGACCAACCTTGGTATATTAATGGCGTGGCACAACTTGAAACTCAAAAACCCCCTGAAGTGCTCTTACAAGATCTTCATGCGATAGAGCAGCAATTTGGCCGGATTCGGTCTGAAAAAAATGCAGCCCGTGTCATCGACATGGATCTTTTAACATATCACGACAAAATTATTACAAAAAAAGAACGCGTTGAAGCCAAAAAACTGAGTGTTTTACTGCCCATTATCCCACATCCCCGACTCACCGAAAGAGCCTTTGTTTTGCTTCCCTTGCGCGATTTACACCCAGAATGGGTCCACCCTGCGACAAACCGTTCTCTGTCATCTCTTATCAAAGAGCTTGATCCTGAACAATATATCGAGCCCTTATGCCAGGACTAAAGGGCAACACCAAAAAAAAGCCGCGACAAAGCCCCTGCAACAAAGGCTTGTTTTTTAATAGAGCCTTTCGTTTTTAACTTGAAGCCAGTGAAAGCGGCTCCCACTTTAGCCAGCTTTGCTGCACAGAGTCTAAAAACAATTCTTAAAAACCTTGCATTCAAACCCAAGACTTCCTATACACTTGTTCTTTGGATGGTGTTGGTGCAGAATGCCTGTGCAATATCATAGCCTTCTAAAAATAACAAAGCCAGGCTGAGAACAACAAAGCCAAAGCAACTTGTTTTGTGGTTTGCTTTTCCAAATCATGACAAAGTTTTTAGAGCTTTGTAGGTCCCTTTATAAGACTTGCTATGATATCTTTTCAAAAGCACCCTGGATACCCTCTTAATAAGCTGAAAAGGACACCAAATGGCGCGCGTTACCGTTGAAGATTGTGTTGATAAAATTCCCAATCGGTTCGATTTGGTGATGTTAGCAGCACAGCGTGCACGGGAAGTATCCTCTGGAGCCCCTTTAAATGTTGAGCGCGACAATGATAAAAATCCTGTTGTTGCCCTCAGAGAAATTGCTGAAGATGCCGTCGATCTGGACGATTTGCGCGAAGGTCTCATTAAAGGCTTGCAAAAAGTCCATGAAATGGACGAGCCCGAAGAAGACGTCATTGATATGGATGCTCCAGAACCAGAGATCATCAAGCCCTCCCTCGCGGCTTTGGATGACGACGACGACGAGTGAACCATCCACGTTCGGCACATAGGCTCAACGCAAAGCCCATGGCTCTGTGCGCGCCCATAAGATTGAGACCCCTCACAAGATTTAGGTGAAGGAAAGGCATGATTCGTCAATTTGAGCTTGTTGAACGCATCAAAGCCTATAGCCCAAATGCTGATGAGGATTTGATTAATCGTGCGTATGTTTTTGCGATGCAAGCTCATGGCTCGCAAAAACGAGCATCTGGTGATCCTTACTTCTCTCATCCCTTAGAAGTTGCGGGCATCTTGACAGACATGAAGTTAGATTGTCACTCTATTGTGACAGCCCTTCTTCATGATACTGTTGAGGATACAGAGGCCACACTTGATGATATCGAGCGGCTTTTTGGCAGCGAAGTTGCTCGCCTTGTGGATGGGGTGACAAAATTAACCCAGCTTGAATTACAATCAAACGCCACCAAACATGCGGAAAATCTCCGCAAATTGGTGCTGGCCATGTCAGAAGATATTCGCGTTCTGCTTGTGAAACTGTCTGACCGCCTTCACAATATGCGCACGCTCCATTTTGTGAAAACGCCTGAAAAGCGCGCGCGCATTGCCCTCGAAACCATGGAAATCTATGCGCCTCTCGCCGAGCGCATCGGCATGCATCAACTCAAAGATGAACTCGAAGACTGGTCCTTCAAAGAGCTCAACTCTGAAGCGCGGATGTCATTGCTGATTCGTCTCGAATATCTGCGTGCGTCCGGAGGCGCCCTGGTTGACCGTATTGTCGCCGAGTTAGAAAGCGTCCTTCAAGGGGCCAATATCACTGTCACTGTTTCTGGCCGCGAAAAAGCCGCCTATTCCATCTGGCGCAAAATGCAGCGCAAGAACATTAGTTTCGAACAGCTGTCAGACCTTATTGCCTTTCGTATCACCGTCAATACTGTTGAAGATTGCTATAAAGCTTTAGGCGTCCTCCATTCTCGATATCGCATGGTGCCGGGGCGTTTTAAAGACTATATCTCCACACCAAAACCCAATAATTACCAATCCATTCACACATCTCTGATCGGTCCAGAAAGGCAAAGAATTGAAGTGCAAATGCGCACCGATATCATGCATGAAGTTGCAGAATATGGTGTTGCCGCCCATTGGAGCTATAAACAAGGCTCTGCCAACACCGATGGCAAACAATATCGTTGGCTAAGAGAATTGCTCGACGTTCTCGAACATGCTTCCAGTCCAGAGGAATTCTTAGAGCATACAAAACTGGCCATGTATCAAGACCAGGTCTTTGTTTTTACGCCTAAAGGCGACCTTCTGAACTTGCCAAGAGGGGCGACCCCGGTCGATTTAGCCTATGCCATTCACTCAGAATTGGGGAATATTTGCGTTGGCACAAAGGTCAATGGTCGCATTGCCCCTTTGCGTACACTTCTAAAAAATGGCGATCAAGTTGAAATTTTAACATCAAAAGCCCAAACACCGTCACCAGCTTGGGAGAAATTTGTCAAGACCGCCAAGGCCAAAGCCTGTATTCGTCGTTATATTCGCAATCAAGAACGTCATCAATATATCGAACTTGGCAAAAGTTTACTGAAAAAGGCTTTTCTTGAGGTCGATTATATTTTTACAGAAAAAGCCGTTGAAGGAATTTACAAACGTTTCCGCGCACAATCCTTAGATGATCTTTACGCCATTGTTGGACAAGGTGACCTTTCTGCCAGCGCTGTGATCGCCACAATCTTCCCCGGCAGCCGAGAAACAGAAGACCCTGCTGGAGGCAGCATGCCAAGCCTGCCAGACCCCGGTCAACATATTCCATCAAGCCAAGGAGAAAAGGCAAATCTCCCGATTCGCGGGCTTGTTCCTGGTATGGCGGTTCATTATGCGGAATGTTGCTACCCTCTGCCAGGGGATCGTATTGTTGGGATTACAATGCCCGGCAAAGGCATGGATGTGCATACCATTGACTGTGAGCGCCTCGAAGACTTCAATGACACCCCTGAACGTTGGGTCGATTTGTCTTGGGACACACATCAAGGTGAAGAATTTCAACATGTTGGCCAAATTATTGCTATCATCACCAATGAGCCTGGCTCTTTAGGAATGCTCTGCACGGTCATTGGCAAAAGTGGCGGCAATATCAATAACCTTAGAATTATCGCCAGAAATACAGATATGTTTGAGTTTATTATTGATGTTCAAGTCAAAGACTTAAAGCATTTCACAAATATTCTTGCCGCCTTACGTGCAAGCCCAAATATTAATTCAGCAGAACGCGCACGCAACATCACTTTATCCCATTAAATCTTTGTCACATATGGTAAAAGGCTGTAAATCTTTGTTTTTATCGCCAAACATGGGGTCAAAATACATAAACTTTAGAGCAAAGGGCAAAGTGATTGAGTCCCCCCCTTTGATCTGTTTTTCTGCAAAAACAAAGATTTACAAATTTTTTCCGGCCTCAAAAAAAGCAAAATCCTGTAACCAGCTTTGTTCTAAATTTTTGACAGAGCCCCAGAAAAAGGCTTTTATAGACATCTTATCGGTAGATTTCTTCTTTAGAAGGGTCTTGCAGAGGTGTTTGCTCGGCGTGATAAACGCAAAGTTCTAAGCCGCATCCGCTACACCGTTTGGCCACAAACGGGCTTGCGCCGTGCCTGGTCTTATAGCCTCCACCGCTTAAAACGCTTAGAAGGAAGCCCTTACGCGATTGCTGCTGGCTTTGCATGCGGTGCTGGGATTTCTTTCACGCCTTTTATCGGTTTTCATTTTATTCTTGCGGCCTGTCTTGCCTGGCTTATCCGCGGCAATATTATTGCCTCTGCCTTTGGCACTGTTGTTGGCAATCCCTGGACATTTCCCTTGATCTTTAGCTGGATCTATCTTTTAGGGACATGGCTTATCGGCACGACAGGAACCGAAGATATTCCCCCAAACTTAACCTTAGAAAGCCTGCTAGAGCGTCCTTGGGAGATTTTTGTTCCAATGGCCCTTGGCGGTGTTTTAACAGGTCTTTTTGCCTGGGCTGTTTTTTTCTTTCCTCTAAAAGCGCTTATTGCACGTTATCAAGCCCATAGACAGCAACGTCTTGCCTTGGCAAAACGCAATAAGACACAAACGACCCTCACCTCTTGAAGCTGACTCACAGCACCGATTTTGCTAAGAGATACAGATGCACATTTTCTAAAGAAAATGGCATGGGTTGCCGCCAAGCCTATACTGACCGACAGAGTCTTACGACTCTTCGGCTGGTTTTTTGCAACAAAAAGCAACATAGTTTCACGATATGAGACTTGGTCGATCGCAATTGTGACGGTATATTACCTCTCCCGTTAAGGGTAACATTATATTTTTATTTTAGAATCTATTGCACAAGGTTCCTTCTGTTGCTTTTCAGATGTTGCTTAAACATGCTGCCCCTTGATCTGAAACGTTATGGTTTGTGCTCTGTGCTCTCAACATCGCTGTTTTCGGTCTTTGCTTTCATGTTGAAAAAGGCAAAACTCTTTGGATGTCATAGATTTTTTCAATCGAAATACGGTTTTTAAAAAAATTATCGTGGCTTGTGGAAGCTATGCTTTCCTTGCAATGCTTGTGCATTATGCAATCGATGCGCAGAGACATAAACGCTTCATTCGCCTTGAGACGGAAATTTCTCAAAAACTTTCTATGGTTGCCGCAAAGCTTGATGCGGAATTGTACGCCAATATTGCCTTAGCCCAAGGCCTTTCTGCTTATGTCAGTGCTGTGCGCACCCTAGAAACAAACGAAATACAAGAAGCCCTTGCAAGATTTCAGAAAACAGGCCGCCATATTTTGGCTGTTTCTCTTGCGCCGAACAATCGCCCGGCATTCACATATCCTCTTCATATAAAAGAAAATACCGCGATTTCTGATTTAGACTATCCTGATCAATTTCAAAAATGGCCTCTTGTTCAAAAAGCACGGCAAACACAACAAACCCTTTTCATCGGCCCCGTCACTTTTCAGAACAGCCAGAGTGTTTTTATCAGTCGAACACCCATTTTCTTTCGCGAAAATGACTATTGGGGCATGCTGACACTGGTCTTGGACGCACAAAGCCTCTATGCCGATGCTGGTTTTTTAAAGGATGTAGACAGTATCAATTTCGCACTGCGCACAGCAGAGCCAGATCAGCAAACACCTGTTTTTTTTGGCGATCCTGCTATTTTTGCGCAAAATCCGAAAACACTTTCCCTCGAAACAGCTGGCAATCTATGGATGATCGCCGCAAGCCCAAAAAGCGGGTGGGATGTTCAACATAAAGATCTTCTTTTCTTAGAAATTCTTTGCTTATGTCTCACCATTCTCCCCGTTTTAGCGCTCTATGGCTATCAACTGAACCGTGAAAAGGTAACTGCCAGTGAAAAGCGCTTACGGGCTTTTCTTGACACAACACGAGATGCGGTGATTGTGATCAATTTTGAAGGGAATATCTTAGAATTCAACCCCGCCGCCGTCCAACTCTTTGGCTATGAAGCCCACGAAATTCTTGGGCACTCGGTTTCGCACCTCATGCCCAATGATGTCGCGCGAAAACATCATCGCTATATTGATGCGTCTACTGTCCATGATGAACGCACAGTGATCACAGGGCGTGAAGTTGAAGGATGCCGCAAAGATGGCAGTCTGTTCCCTGTCGAAATCACAATCGGCACCACCGTAATGAATGGTGGAGAGCGTGTTCATGTTGGTGTTGTTCGCGATATCACAGAACGCAAAGCCTTTGAAAACCAGCTTCTGGAACTTGCCAATACCGATGCTTTGACAGGTGTTGCGAACCGTCGTTCTTTTATGGAGCATCTTCAACGTCAATTCATTTTAGCCCAACGCCATGGTCATCCCTTGTCCGTTTTGATGTTGGATGCCGATCATTTTAAAAGAGTGAATGACATTTATGGCCACCACACGGGGGATGTTGTCTTATGTATGCTCACGGAAAAGCTGCAGGCCTGCTTACGCGCAAGTGATATTCTTGGGCGGCTTGGAGGGGAGGAATTTGCCGTTCTTCTCCCCCAAACAGATATTCTGCAAGCCAGAATGGCCGCCGAGCGCCTGTTAAAAGCCATTCGCGAGAGCTTTCTGGAACTCGAGAATGGCACATTGCGCATCACCATCAGTATTGGCATTGCCTCGAACCAGGACTGTGCCCCGAGTGATGAAGATCCAGAAATTCTTTTACAGCAAGCCGATGAAGCGCTCTATCGTGCAAAAGCCGAAGGTCGAGACCGTTATTGTGGCTAGAGTCATCCGCGACCAAACC
>DDLW01000132.1 GCA_002340345.1 Alphaproteobacteria bacterium UBA2562
AGCTTTTTAACGGGCGACTATTTATTATATTATATCGCCATATATAGGCGATCGCTCGGTTTGTGGGGCGAGAGAACCGCGCCGGATTCGCCGAAGGCTCCAACGTCTAGAGCGTGTCACAGTCAATCGAATTTGATTAACTGAGCTTTGCTTTAAGTCCGAGCTGAAAATGATCTTCGCATAAGCGACCATTGCGAAATATCCGACCTGTCTGTCCTCTCAAAGCCGTTCACGGAACCAGGCGGCAAGGGTTGGCTCTGTAACAGTTCCGCCGGCCACCCCTTCCATGAGACGAATGGCGTCCTGCGGTTCAAAGATGAACCGATAGCCATTATCCGCTAGAAACAGACGCGCAGCAATCCAAGCTGTACGCTTATTGCCATCGACAAATCCATGATTTCTTGCAATCCCGTATGCATAGGCTGCAGCCAGATCTGCGGCGTCCGGAGTTCCATAGCCCGACAGATTGACTGGCCGGGAAAGGGCGCTTTCAATAACACCGGCGTCGCGAACGCCTTCGGATCCGCCATGCTCGCTAAGCTGACGGTCATGGACTGCGAAAATCACGTCTGGATGAATCCAGCGCCAGGTCATTTCGCAAGAGCCCGAAGAATCTCGCGATCGTCATGCATGATTTCGTCGGCAAGCTCCATCTGACGCACAAAATCCGGATTGTAAGGTGTAAGTCGGTAGCTGCCATCCGCCGCTTCGGTCAGATAAAGCGTATCGCCCTTTTTGACCTTTAGATGAGCCAGAACCTCTTTTGTCAAGATCACACCTGACGAAGCTCCCACAGTAGTGATTTTCAACACATGCATCTGGGCCTCCTGCTTATATAATGATTATTATATAGCTGGTTCCGTCTCCCCGCCAGCCCTAAGCACTCCTTGGCATAAGGGGCTATTGCGGAATGTCAGAATGGCAAAACACAGGATCATGAATCTACCGGAATCCACTTATAATTCCGGATATTCTGTTCAGATGACCTGAGCCACCTCTCCAGGGTTATGGTTCAGCAAAACTGCGCTGGAATGACGCAATTAGAGGTTCGATAAGATAGCCGAGCGCTGTTCTATCACCTGCGCGAATAATATTCTCTGTCGGCATCCCAGGGTAAAGTGTAATATCTGGCGGCAGTTTCTCTATATCTTCCGCGTTAACAATAATTCGTGCAGAATAATAGGGCGACTGGCCTTCCTCATCATTTTTTACATCTGCAGATATCCGGGTTACACGACCGGATAATCTTGGCGTTGTTCGGCGCGGATATGCGCTTAGAACAACTTCTGCTTCCATTCCCTGCCTTACAGTATCAATATCAAGAGATTGAATCCGTGCTTCTATTACAAGATCTTCATCATCAGGAACAATATCCATCAATTGTTCCCCAGGTGCGACCACTCCTCCCAGCGTTCTGAACTTCAAGTCAATGACCGTGCCGCTAACCGGAGCATGAACAGTATGGAGTTTGCGGGCAGTTGACGTTTTCCTGGCTTCCTGCTCCACTCTGGGAAGCTCTGCTTGGATCTCGGCCAAACGTGTATTGGCCGCGTCTATCTGATCTGTCGTCAGACGAATAATTTCAACATTGGCTTCGCCAATTGCCTGTTGCGCACGTGCTATTTCCGCGAGACGTGTGCCACGTTCCCCTGTCAATTGCGCTGCCGTACGCTTGATAGAAAGCAATCTGGTCTTGCGCTCATGTCCCTTGGCAACAAGATGCCGTATACTTTCCAACTCCTCATTGACCAGGCGTTTCTGAAGATCCAAGCTGGCAACTTGATCTTTCAGGCCGGTAATCTCTGCATTCAATTGAGCAATGCGCGCCTGGAGAATATCGGTCTGCGCCCCCATTGCGTCCCGTCGCGCGTAAAACAAGGCACGTTGACTTTCTTGCGCCGCCTGTGCCAGGTCAGGCAAGTCCGCATTCTTCGCATCCTGTCTGAACTGTATGTATGCTTTCCCAAGACGCACAACCTCAAGTCGATCTTGTTCCGCATGCAATGCATATATTTGTCCCCATAAAGCAGCCAGATCCGCATCAAGATCATCGGTCACGAGCCGCATGACGACTTCTCCTTTACGCACCACATCTCCTTCATCTACGAGGATTTCCTCAATGACGCCTCCATCGCGATGCTGAATTGTGCGCCGGCTGCCTTCCGGACCGACGGTTCCAGGCGCAAGAACGCCTCGCGCCAAGGGCGCTGTGGAAGCCCATACCCCACCCACACCGAAAAATGCAAATATCAGTATCCATGCTGCTTGCATAATGCGCCGTGAGGAAGACACTCGGGGTGCAAAATCCTTCATATTTTCTGCTCCTGAACCTGGGCTGCCCTGTCACGACGTCGCGTTTCGAAATCAGCCAGCGTCCCGATAAAAGACAGCTTGCCCTGGTCTAGAGATGCAACCAGATTCGCCGCCTGTATAAGGCGCTCATTCACCATAGTGAAAATAACCGTTGTACCCCACGCGCGCGCGGCAATCAAAACACGTAAAATTGCAACTTGCCCCGATGAAGAATATCCAAGATTGAGATCGTCCAGAATCAGCAGTTTTGGCCGGCCATAGACAGCGCGCGCCAAAGCAATGCCTTGCTGCAACCCTGAACTCAGTGGAGCACCATCCGAGCCAATTAAAGTCGCATAACCATCTGGTAATGCGAGAATAAGATCATGAACGCCCGCCAGTCTGGCTGCCTCAGCAATTCTGCTGTTAGTGGAGGATGGTGCTTCAGCATCCTTTTTTTCCAGTTCCGCAACTTCTTTTTGATTTGCAGAATCACTTAAAGTCACCAATCTCGATATATTTGCACTGATGCTTACCGGTAATAAATCGGACTTTGAGCGTGCATAACCGATAGACCCTGCAAGTGCCTCGGCAGGCCAGTCGGAAAGATCAGTTCCATCAAGGCGTACCCGTCCACTGGTTACAGGACGCACCCGCGCGATAATCTCGCAAAGTGTTGATTTGCCAGCACCGGTGCCTCCCGTAACAGCAATACAAGCGCCCGCAGGAAAGATGAGCCCGACCTGATGCAACAGCATGCGCCTGGAACCAGGCAACGCGCAGGAGACACCTTCCAGGCGCAGTTCTCCTTTTATCGGGGACAGAACCACATCATCCTGTGTATCTGGAACATGATCAATAAGGAGGGTCATGTGGTCCACAGCTTCACGCGCTCTGCTCAACTGGCGCCATCCACCGACCAATGCGTCAACAGGTGCAAGGGCGCGGCCCAGCAATATCGAGATCGCCATAACTGATGCCGGAGACATCTCATTCTGTATAACCAGATACACACCGCTGCCCAGCGCTGCTATTTGAATCAACATACGCACGCCTCGTATGATTGAAGAAGAGGCGCTCGCAATGTCGTCCCCTCGATAGCGCTGCTTGCTTTGCTTTGTGTCCTCCCCCCACCACAGCGAAAGAAGGTGAAGTTCAAGAGCGGAAGCCAAAACAGAAGGTGATGCTGTAACAGCATGACTTAACAACCGGCTTCGCCCTGCATCTAGCTGGTTCTGGCCTTGTGTAAAGGCGCGCGCCAAGCGATCCGCCGCAAGGGCCACAAGAACCAGGACAGTTGCGCCGACAATGGCCGTTGCGCCAAGTACCGGATGAACAAACCAGATAGCGACAATAAAAACGGGTAGCCAGGGCAGGTCAAACAGGGCAGTGAAAGCTGGGCTCGTGATCACCGCACGTAGCATGTCGACATCTTCTGTTGCCCGTGACCCTAAATCCAGGCCGCGCCCTGGACCATACAGAGCCGCACGCGCCAGATCCGGCTTTAGAGAGTCAACAACCATAGCACCGGCCCGGTTCAGCGCCAGTCCACGCAAAACATCTAGAGCTGCATGAACAACCAATGCAACAACGGCCATCAAACTAAGGAAAAGAAGGGTCTCTACATGCCCTGTGGAGACCACTCTATCAAAAATTTGCATCATATATATGGGTATAGTGAGTACCAAAATATTGATAAACACACTGATACCCGTGATATGCGCCAGAACAGGCCGTATAGCAACCATCGCAGCACGTATTTTTCTTTTGCCTCTAGACTGCCTAGATGATTTCAAGGTCGCAACCTTCTCTGTTTCCTGTTAGAGCCCGACCCGAAATGCATGATGAATTGTAATCCCTCTGGAATGCGCGCCGACTAGGTGCCGGGGTTCATTACAGTAAAACCTGAGCCGGTTTCAAAGAATAACTTTTAATGATTTTGCCAGAGTGATTTGTTCTCTGTTTTTTATTTATGGAACGCAGGTGTCACCAGATTCCCCTACTTGCATCGAAAAATGCTTATACTCCTTTGCTATAATAAACATTTCTCTTTTGGGCAGAAAAATATGTCGGCATTGCAACATCTGCATGGATTCTGGCCGAAGTCTTGCGAAAACGCGAAAACAAACCTGAATCTTCATGACAGCGCACCAGCCATAGCAAAATATTAAATTTTGTATCACTGGAGCAACTCCTTATTTAATTTCCCTGTACTTGCATCAGCAAATTCAGATTATCTGTACTGACTTTATAGTTAATATTTTTATTATTTCCGGATCCCACGTTATTACCGAACTTCAAATGCCCGCCTTGATCAAACCACATTGGGTCAGTCGTTATTCCATAATATTCTGACATTTCCTGCGCATGGGAAGAGTCATTTCTCCGGATATAATCTGTAACTTGTCCTTGGGTTGGACTGATATTAGCATTTCTAAAATCATACATTTGAAGTTCGGGGAACATATCTTCCATTTTTGATATATATTCTTCAATGCTCATTTTATCACTGCCAGGAATATAATATCCATTCGTAGAGTAAGCACTACTATCACTGTTATAAGCAGCCATTTCATCTCCATCCATGAATATAACATGAACTTTTTGCGACCTTTGCTCTTTAACAGATTCTGTATTTTCTGCATGGGTTGTCGTTCTTTGCCCTAAAGTCGCATGTATACTTGCAAGTTGCTCAATATCCTCACTGGACATTTCAGGATTATCGTTTTTTATGATTGCTATATTTTCTGCTACAAGGCTTTCGTAAGCTTCCGGATCAGAAAATTTAAGAGTGTTATTTTTCACATGGGCGTTATTTTTCAAATCCTGAAGCTGAACATTGCGTCCATTCAGGTTTGCCATTGTTGATGTGGCGATATTCGTCATGATTATTTTCCTTCGTTGATACACAGGATCAAACAGCAACCTGATGATAGCAACAGTCACCGCGCGAAAAACAAAAGAGATCCATATCACAACACATGCAACTTACGAGCCATATTGAAACATTCCATTATTGCAATTTCTTGGAAACTTTTTCAGCCATGTAATGATAGAGCGTAATCATAAAAATACTCTGCGAGCCGGCTTTCTGCCTTGAATTTTGAACAGAAACTCTGACCCGCAAAGCCTTTACTTCAGAATAATACCTCTACTGACAGCACAGCACTTTACACATAAGCGCTGAGATCCCAGCCATATCCGTCCTGCCCGTAAATATATTCGACAACATTATTTCCGCCCAGGAAGAAGTTATTGATGGAGACAGTTTCTGTACTTTCCCCATAAATCCCGACAAGCAAGTCATTTCCTGACACAGACAGCCACAGATCGCTCCCATTGACGCCATCAATCATGAGACTATCGACGCCGCCGCCATATCCGGTATTGCTAGCGGCAGACAAATCTTCATTGATTTCGTCAACGCCTGTTTCTGCGGCATGGATATAGTAAAAATCATCGCCCGTGCCGCCACGCAGATCATCGTCGCCATGTCCCCCTATCAATCTGTCGTTACCGGCTTCTCCATTCAGAATATCATTTCCAGTTTTAGTAAAACCGGAATCATCTCCATACAGGACATCGTCACCATTGCCACCAATCAGGACATCATTGCCACCACTTCCTGGCTGGGAGGCACGATCACCATAGAGTGTGTCATTCCCATCCATTCCGAGAAGGTAATCCTTATACTGATTTCCTATAATTGTATTATCAAGGTTATTACCAATTATCATATTTGCATCTTCGCCACCTTGAGGCTTAAGATACGATGTGTAAGAAATTTGCCCACTTTTTAAGTTATAAACAGACATAAGAATATCCTTATGATTTTGTGTTTGGTATTAAAATCTCTGAAATTGTGTAAATACGGAAGATTTTGCCTACTGTAAAGAAAAATTTTCCCGCTATGATTATTTTTTTTCCTATACAACAACTTTAATACTATTGACTGCGATTTATCCTACCTTACCCTCCCCAAAAAAATGGATCATTTTTAACTGGAGCTTTCCACGAGATGCTTCTGGCAGGAAAAATCGTGATGGGCATAATGCAGGATCGGGAAATGCAACAACCAAAAGTCTCTGAACCGCGCTTGGTTTGCCGGAAGCCCCACCGTTTGAACAGGATGGAGCATCATAAACAAAACGACGAACAGATTTCCCCCGAAAGTGCGCGAACATGTCGTTCGGCTGGTTCTCGATAATGAGGGCCAGCATAGGTTCCGCTGGGAGTCCGTTAGTTGATCTCTGCGAAGATTGGCTGTACACTCCAGACCCTGAACGCCTGGGTTCAACGGGCTGACCCAGCTCGTCTGTCGGATCGTGCCCGGGGCAAGCCGCAAAGGACAACTTTTCCAAATATATCCACTCGTCTATTCCTGCCAAGCTACGGGTCAGCAGCCCAGTGCGTGATGGATGCCCTGGAAGAGGCTGTTCATGAGCAACAATCGTCTCCAATACCGCCTTCTAGGCCACACTCATGGTAAAAACAGAGTCATCTACACCAGACAAAGCTGCAGCTTTCTGTAAATGCTCGAGAATGACATTTGACGCTTCGATATCCAGCGAGCTGGGCGTCACCGGCAGTAGGATAAAACCCACCTTTGAGCTATGAAGTTAATTTATATTAAAAATATTATGAAAATAAGGCAGGATAAACATAGGTTAAGAGACAATAACAAGTTGATTAAATTAGCCAAGAGTGTCAAATTCTAGCAAGATCTATAGGTTGGATAAACTAAAACACAAGCTGTCTCTTGCAGGAGCTTTACCTACTTACGATATCAACTTAATATAAATCATTGTCAGAGCTAGCATCATCAATTTTCAGTTTTGAGCTATGACGGAAAGTAGGTGACGGCCCCTTGAGGGGGTGGCATATCATGACAGTGCTTGACGCTGTCAGAACTCCAGAGAGGAGCGATACGCCATAGAAGAAGATAAGATTGTTGGGTTCCGCCATCCAGAGCAAATTGACGATCTACTGACAGAGATTTTGCGCTCCGGTGTGCGCCAACTTTTGGCACAGGCGATTGACGCGGAAGTCCGAGCCTTTCTGGACGCACATTCCAGTGAAACACTTTCCGGTGGCCGCCAGTGGGTTGTCCGGCATGGTTACGGGCCGGAACGTGAGATCCTGACCGGTATCGGCAGGGTTCCTGTTCGAAGAGCCAAGGTCCGAGATCGAGAAACCGTTCAGGAAGACCAGAACCGGATCCGGTTCTCATCTTCCATTTTGCCCGCTTTTGCGCGGCGGGCGCCGTCGTTGAATGCTGCTTTGCCGGTTTTGTATCTGCGCGGTCTTTCCAGCGGAGATTTCCACGAGGCCCTGCCCACACTGCTGGGAAAAGATGCGCCAAACCTGTCCCCCCAGGTGCTGAGCCGCCTGAAGACCGAATGGGCGGCGAAGCATGACCGCTGGCGACGACGTTATTTGTCTGTAAGACATTATGTGTATATCTGGGCCGATGGCATTTATCTTCAGGGCTGGATGGAGGATGAAAAGCCGTGCCTTCTGGTGCTGATCGGCGCCACGCCCGAAGGATGCAAAGAACTGATTGGGTTCACAAGACGGCTAATGTGCTGAACAAGCTGCCGAAATCAAAACAGCGTCAGGCAAAAGCCAAGCTGCGTTATATCTGGATGGCAGGCGGTCGCAAGGAGGCGGAAAAGACTATGGATGCATTTGCTTCTGCCTATGAAGCCAAATATCCCAGTGCTGTTGCCTGCCTGACAAAAGACCGGGACGGCCACGGTTTTCAAGCTGGTGATGGCTGCATCAAAAACCTGGCGCAAACTGAAGGTCAATAACCAGTTGCCGAAACTGATCGAGGGTGTCGAATTCCGAGACGGCCTACAAGTCGATCAGAACGAAACACACGCCGCCGCCTGAGGGGCCATCACCCAAAATCGGTCATAGCTCGAAGGCCCCAGATCTGGGCTTGATTGAAGATCACCGACAGAATCCCAAGGGTTCGGTTGGCCTGATAAGGCTTGCCCCACATGTCATGGTAAAGCTGTGCAATATCGCTTCGCCCCAGATCCACCACCCGGCGCTGCCCCAAGGCAGGGCGAGTGAATAAATCGACAGAGCGGCGATATTCCTCCGCTGCGCTGGCTTTGTAATGTTGGGGAACATAATCGCTCAGAAAGCGCTCACACAGGCTTGCCATGCTGGGGGACGTCCAGCTCACACGGCGCTCTTCGGCGGGATCTTCGCCTTGGGCCACGCCCCCCAGGGTCTGGCGGGCCTGTTTGCGGGCTTCGTCCCGAATAAAATAATGCCCCGCTGCATTAGGCTTGGACGCATCTACAAGACGCTTGTTTAGTTTGTCCATACGTAAAGGGGTTCTTTTTTGGGCGAGTCCTGGGCTTGAAGTTTGTCCCTTACCGGTTCTAACCTTAATTAGATTATTCCTTCTTCAACCTAACATCTGTTAAGAAGTGAAAGTGTAATGGAAGCAGTTGGGGGCGTTTGGCAAGCTAATTTGGCGTTGGTTAGCGAAAAGAAAGTCTTATCAAAATATTGAGAAATGTAATAAAAAGAAGCATAGCGAATTTCGGAGAAATGCAGAGTTCTTGGGCTTCTAAAACTCATAACCTGAAGGTCGCAGGTTCAAATCCTGCCCCCGCAACCAAATATAAAAATACAAAAAAGACTTAGGGATAATCCTCTGAGCCCTTTAAGCAGGCGGCATGCATGAAGTCTGGCGAAAGTCAGGGTAAAAAACAAACTCCCAAAAGCTGTGAATCTTGATCTTCACTTCAACAATACCTGGTGCGCTTCAGTCACCAAGATGTATAGCAAGATCAAAGTCATTTGATCGCAAATTATGCCCAGAAATCTTTGTGGATCCTTACGCAAATTTAATAAAATAGAGCGCATGCCCAATGATCAATCTTTCAAAGACTTGGAAAAGGATCTGGGAACAGGCTGATCTTGAGAATATGAGATTGCATGATCTCAGACACACAGCAGCCAGCATCGGCGTGGCCAATTGCATGAATTTGCGACTGTTCGGGCATACTCAAGCCGTGACGACACAAAGATATGCCCAAGTGGATATTAATCCGGCCTTGACCGCTACAGATCAGATTGGGAATGTCATTTCTCACGCATTGGGGTATGACACTCAAAAAATGAATGATTTTGATTTGTAAAAAGAAATTTTATTCTTCGTGGGAGGGGCAACGTGAATTCATTTGATATACTTAGAGATACATTGAAAAAAATAGAGATTATAAGGTTGAAGTACTCTAAAATTAATGAAAATTCTGCAGATGAATTCAATATATTTTCAATACTTCATAAAGATCATGATGAAGTCAGGCTACACTCTCGTTTCATTGGCGAACTTCTCGATCCAGCTGGCTCTCATGGGCAAAGCGATATATTCTGTAAACTCTTTTTCCATGAAGTGATGGGTTTTCTCCCGTTTCCAGAATCTGAGGAAATTGAAATACATAGAGAAAAATTTGGCATCGATATGCTTTTAAAATGTGGTGCCCATGTGGTTATAATCGAGAATAAAATATATGCTATCGATCAGCCTCAGCAGTTGCAGCGTTATTATGATCGTGTCCTAGAGATTTATGGAACAAATACAAAAATATCGATTCTATATTTAACTTTATTTGGTCGCGATCCTGAGGATAAGCTACAGGGAATTGAGCAAATAAATGCCTCATATGCAATTAATGTTAGAGAATGGGTGAGTGAATGCATCAAAAAAGTGGCGCTATTTCCAGGAATTAGAGAGACTTTAAATCAATATTTGATTCTTGTACTGAAATTAACAGGACAAAGTGCGAAAGGACAAATAGCTATGGAAATAAAGGAAATTCTGAAAGAAAGAGGGAGCCTCCAATCTATTTTGTCCGCCATTCCAATCATCGTTGAAATAAACAAAGAAACACAAATTAATTTCTGGCGCAATTTACGGAATATGTTATCTAAAAAAGGATATGATTTTTCTTTTGTAAATAATGATTTTTCTTCTATAGAAATAGAAGAAAAAGTTTCTGATTTTGTGGACGGAAAAAATAAATCAAAATGGTTCGGGTTGGCATATATATTTCCAAGAATTTATCCATTGAAGCACGAACAAGAAGTTTCTTTGTATATTGAGTTTGATGATGTTGGTGTTTATTTTGGAATAACTGGTTTAGAGGCCGGGAAGAGAAAACACGGAATTAGCAATAATCCAGATTTCAAGAAAAATGTGCGCATTCCCATAGGGCTGCCCGAGCAAGCAAACCCATTGGTCGAAGACTGGTGGCTTTACAGGACTTTCCCGAAAAATAGGATTCACTTTCTTAGAGAATGTTCTAGTTCCATTGTAGAATTCCAGGACAAAGCAAAAATGAATAGCTATGTAAATTCATTGTCAGATGAAGTCATAGCTCTAATCAAAGCATTTCAAAGATAAATTGAGAGAGGATAAAAATAAATCAACATTTAAGAATGGTAATATAATCACGGTAATATTATAAAGCGACTATAAAGTCGCCCGTTAACTGGTGCTGATTGAGTGTATTTCTGCTGATATTTGGCTTAGGATGAGGGTCAAGATTTTGGCAAAAAGCCTCCTCAACCATCGCCAAAAGAGGCCTCTATAGAATCACGGTTGTGGCCCTCAATCCAGCCCAAAAATCAGAAAAATCCGCAAGAAAAACTATGCCATCAGCCAATGTCTTGCGGATTTGAATATTTAATGACACCTGAAAATTAAAGGATTCCAATGTCTTGGAAATCCTTCACGGGCGACGGTAGAATAACAACTTCATTGCCGGATTGCGGACCGACCGGATGGATGCTCCCATGCTGTTCCCCGGAGCCATAAATGGAAAAGCTTTTGCCGCATGGGTCAGGGAGGCCCTAGAGCAAAGCGCGATCAGGTGGAGTCACCTGATCGTTGTGTTTTGCGGCAGAAACAAGAATCTAGAGTCATTCGCGGCCCAATTTGATCGTGAATGACTCTAGCCCCGACCCTCAAGCCCGGAGACATTGTGATTTGTGATAATCTCAACGTTCACAAAAATGCAGAGGCTGCAAAAGTCATCAGGGCACAAGTGCAGAACTGTTGTTCCTGCCTCTGTATTCTCCGGATCTGAACCCCATCGAAATGCTGTTCGCCAAAATCAAGACTGTCGTCAGAAATCGCGCTCCAGGTGGTTTCTTCAGGGGTGTTATCAAAGGTTTTTTGCGCGCAATAAGGTGAAGTGGAAAATTGAACCAACATTTTTTCTAGATTCGAGCCAAATACAGCCACCATGGGTTTCTATGATTTTTTTACAAAGTGAGAGACCAAGTCCCGTTCCTTCATAATGTTCGCGATCATGAAGCCTTTGGAAAATCTTGAAAATGCGATCAAAATGCTCTTCATCGATACCGATGCCATTATCTATGATTTCAAAGTGAATAAATTTATCTTCCTGGTGCCATTTTAAAATGATTTGAGGGGGGCGATGGGGACTGGCATATTTCAGAGCATTACTCAAAATATTCTGGAAAACAGACACCATCGCACGAGGCTGTGCCAATACCATCGGCATTTCGACGGGCAGAGATAAATGGGCTTTATGATCTGCGATTAAAATTGATAAATGGTCCAAACTTTCTTGTAAGGCTTTCCCGCTATCAACCAATTCAGACTCAATATCACGACCAAGCCGAGAATATTCCAGCAAATCCATAATGAGTTCGCGCATGCGCCTTGCGCCTTTAGACGCAAATTCCATGTAATCGCGACCATCCTCATCCAGAATATCACCATAACGTTTTTGAAGAAGATTTAAGTAGCTGCTGACCATACGCAAAGGTTCTTGCAGGTCGTGGGAAGAAATGTATGCAAATTGTTCTAACTCTGCATTTGAACGGGCCAATTGGGCGACTGTTTCTTCTAGAGCTTTTTTAGCATTAATGACCTCAGATACATCATTTTGGACGCCAATAAAATGGGTTAGTTGTCCCGCCTCATCATGAACAGGGCTAATTTTAAGCTCGTTCCAAAAAGACGTTCCGTCTTTTCGAAGATTCCGGAAAATGACTTGAATATTAGTACCATTTTGCAAACCAACACGAATGGCTTTAAGGGCAGGATCATCTGGCACTGCACGTTTTAGGACTTGGCAATGACGACCAATGACCTCTTCGGCTGCAAATCCAGTAATATTGGAGAAGGACGGATTAACATAGACGATGGGCCAATTTTCTTTTTGAGCATCAGCAATAATGATTCCATTAGAACTGGCTGCAAGAGAGCGGGTTCGGAGATGTAGAATTTTTGCCGCTTTATCCGCCTGTTTCATTTGGTGGAGAACAAAAAGCGTCAGAACCGTCAAAACACTTAACAAGCCTATCATAGCAAGGGTTAAATAGACGGATTGACGGTACCAACTCTGAAAGACAGTTCTTTGTGGTAGTTCTATGGACACTAAAATGGGCCAATGGACAGTTGCACGATAGCTGGTCACTGCAAAACAACAAGATTCCCGTGGGGGCTCTAAACCATGTTTCTCGGAAAAGAGATCTGGAGACCAAAACGTAAAAAGGCGTTCAAAGGTAATCCACTCCCAAAAGCTATGGGTTTGGACACCCCATTCTTTTTGTGGAAGCAGATGGTCGAAGAGAAACCGGTCATTGGAGGAAATTTCAAAGGTTCCTTGTTTATCAAGGACTCTATTCCCAACCAAAGGCACGCCATCATAACGATAGAGCCGAACAAAATGATCTTGGTTTTCCGATGTTAGGGTTTGACCTTTTTGGAATGATGTACGGTCAATAAGTCTTAAAAGCTGGCTTGGATTGGCAAGTGCAATCGCATAACGGATGTCTTGTTGTTCTGGATTGTCAAGCCGTCGGCCAAGTAAAAAATGCCAGGGTTTTCCAGCGATAGGATGATCATTTTCATCACGACCACTGGCAAGAGCAGCACGAATGTCCCGTCCGGCAGAGGGGGCGCTGATCTGCAAAAAACCGGCGCGGCTCTTTTTTAATTTTTCAAAGAAACTAATATCGGCCACAGTCATGCCAACCACATTATGTCGCGAAGAACTGGCGAGAATTTGTCCTTCGCCATTGACAATAATGATATCGCGCAAAAAAGGGGACCATTGCAAACGGGCACGAATGCGTTGCGAAAGACCCTGTGTATTGATGACGGCATTGTCTGAAAGATCTAAAAGACTTTCTAAAACAAGATTAGCATTATTTAAAGCGCGCGAGACGGTCTGTTCAACAGAATAGGCGAGATCTTCTGCATGGGCGGCGGCAGCTTCTCGTGTTGAGCGTTCACTCAAAATCAGATAGCTACTGCTTAGGACAAGAATTCCCATCGCTGCTGCTGTTGAAAGGAGCAGAACGGTCAAAAACAGTCCCGAGTGATGGCGCCGTTGTGACCCGCGCATTGAGCCTCTGCTCCCTGGAAAAGAAAAAGCGGCGATAGGTTTTAAAGCGCAATGGCTAAAGACCAAATTTTACCTTATTTCCTGTAATATGAGGTCCTTGATTCAGTGTGAGTATAAACAAATTCAAAAAAGGGTGGGGGCACAATGATATGCTGTGCTTCTTTTTATGTTTCTGTGTTGGCGTGATGTAGATCCTTAAAAGCGTTAGATGGCCAAACGGGCGTTGTAGGGGAAGTTTGCTTTTGTGGGAGAATTATGGGGCCTATATAGGCGATCTATTGCTTGCATGGACAATAAGCCTCAGGTAATTTAGAATAAATAATATATAGAACATTGAATAATCCCCTGGATAGATATAAAATACGACGCATCGCAGAAATCCCAAGAAAGATTGCTATATTTTTGCAATGCTAGAAAAACTGTAATTTAATCAAAAGATCATTCTTTGTTCAAAGTCTACGAATCTTAAAGGAATAGCAATTGAGGCGTAATTTGGCTCTGGCCATAACAGTCTATATTTTCAAAATAAGAACAATAGGATAGATAAATTTTTACGATCCAGTATGAAACGATGTGTCACATGGGGTGTAAAAGAGGACAAGTTAAGATGTATCAAGCAAGAACAAAAAACACCCAACCTGCGTTCTGGCTTGGCCTTGCAGCAATCACCATTGTCTTAAGTTTCGGGATTTTCGCATCGCAAATTTTGGCGGCAGAACAGACTCATGTAAACCGGCTCGGAAAAATTCAAAAAGAAGGTCAGCTCCGTGTTTGCCAATGGCAAGATTATTATGCAATCTCTTTCAATAACCCCAAAACAGGGATGTTGGAAGGGCTAGAAGTCGACCTTGCGCGGGAATTTGCTTCGGATCTTGGTGTTGAGCTGTCTTTTGTCGCAACATCTTTTGCTGATTTTATCGAAGATCTAAAAAAAGATCGTTGCGATATCGCAATGTTTGGCGTGGGCATCACGGAACGTCGGGCGCGCCATGTCGCTTATAGTGCACCCCATTTACGGAGCTCTATCTATGCGATTACAACCCATGGCAATGGTTTGGTGGCGACCTGGGATGATTTAGACCAAGAGGGTGTTGTTATTGCGGTTCAGCGTAAGACCTATATGGAACCTGCGATGCGAGAGAGTTTAGAGCATGCAGAAATGATTTTAGTCGATCGCCCCCAGGAACGCGAGCAAGAAGTTCTCTCTGGGCGTGCTGATGCGTTTATGACAGATTTTCCTTATGGTAAAAAAATGCTCATGAGTTATGACTGGGCTAAGCTTTTAGAACCGCCAGCACCTTTCAAACCAACACCTTATGCCTATGCGGTAAGACAAGGCGAAACCGCATGGCTTGCGCGGGTGAATGATTTTGTCGCTGCGATTAAGGAAGATGGACGGTTACAAAAATATGGAGAAAAACATGGCCTCTTGCCAATTATTGCTTTAGATGAGTAATGGCGAGGATAAATAAATTTTGCCTCGGGACGCCAAAGAATGAGCGCTTTAGAACTTGTTCGTCCCATAAAAACAATATTCTATAAAATGAACGTCATACAATAGATTTTTGAAACTTAAGAAATGGTGCCCCTGGCCTGACTCGAACAGGCACGTCCGAAGACAACAGATTTTGAATCTGTCGCGTCTACCAATTCCGCCACAGGGGCATATACAAACTTTCCGATGATACAGCCCACGGATCCTATTTCCGAGAACTGCCTCCGTCAAAAGAGCTTGGGCGCTCTCTGCTGAGGAGCGCTACTATACGCGGAACAAAAAAAGATGCAAGCAAAGAATGGCAAAAATATTTTATAAAGCTGTTTTCCAGTGTCTCGACAGCGAGGGCACTTGGAAAGTGCGGCAAGGAAGACAATCTGTACAAGCTTCTGCAATGATTTTGCATGTGCGTAAGGTTCGAGGCTTGCAAGACAACGCTAAGCCCGTCATTTTGTCGCTGCAGCATGGCGCCTTCACTCTGAATCAAGAGACATGCTGTTTATCTTTATAGCAAAGCTGGTTAAAGGGGACGCCTACTTTGACAGGTTTTGCGCCAAAATTTTCTTTGCCGTCTTTCTTGTTTCGAGATGCCGATGATTGTCGTTCATATTTTAAATGCTATAGTCATTCTTTCTGCGGTCATTTGGGTCTATTTATTGGTATTGCATGGTCGATTTTGGCAGGCAGATCAAAGACTTCCTGATGTTTCAAAGGATGTTATACAGCCGCAGCCGGCGGTTATTGCTGTGGTTCCCGCCCGCAATGAAGCTGATGTGGTCGCGCAAGCCGTATCCTCTTTATTACAGCAAAATTATGAGGGGGATTTCCATGTCATCCTTGTCGATGATAAAAGCGATGATGGTACCGCAGCCTTAGCACATGCTGCTGCTGAGGGTTTGGGGGCGTCAGATCGGTTGACCGTGCTCTCTGGGCAAGCCCGTCCAGAAGGCTGGGCTGGGAAGGTCTGGGCGATGTCGCAAGGGATTGCCGAAGCTAAAGAAAAATTTCCGGAGGCCCCTTACTTGCTTTTGACGGATGCTGATATTGGCCATGCCCCTGATAATTTGCGACGCCTCATGCAAAAAGCCCAAAGCCCGACAGGAACCGATAAGCCTTACGGCCTTGTTTCTTTAATGGTAAAGTTACATTGCCAAGCCTTTTGGGAAAAAAGACTAATTCCTGCATTTGTCTATTTTTTCCAGCAACTTTACCCCTTCCCAAAAGTCAATGATCCAAAAGATGCCATGGCGGGCGCCGCTGGGGGCTGTATGCTGGTCAGACGGGATGTTTTAGAGCAAGCGGGTGGTATCGCCTCCATCCGAGAGCGGATTATTGACGATTGTGCGCTTGCGGCCCAGATAAAACCCCATGCGCCTCTCTGGTTGGGTCTTGCGGAGGAGACAAAAAGCCTCAAGCCTTATGACGGTTTGATGGGAATTTGGGGCATGGTCGCGCGGACAGCTTATACGCAATTAAGATATTCTGTGTTTTTATTAATTGGCACGCTTTTCGGCTTGTTTTTGACCTATCTTGCAGCCCCATGTGCCCTGATTTGGGGCATCGTCTTAGGGCAGCCTCTCAGCTGGGGGGCTGGCCTTCTCACATGGCTCTTGATGGCGATCAGCTTTTGGCCCACTTTACGGCTTTATGAGCGCCCTATGGTCGAGGCTTTCACCCTCCCAGCCATTGCTTTTCTCTATAGCCTGATGACGTTTGACTCCGCATGGTCCCATTGGCGCGGGCGCGGCGGGCTTTGGAAAGGGCGGGTTGCCGGGGGCGTTGTTACAAAGGATCCTTCCTAAAAAATGTTAGGGCATGAGGATGTTTTGCATTTTATAGGGTTTGAAAAATGCTTTAGAGCCCTCCTTGACCAAAGCTTAACACCAAACCGACAGACATAAAAAACCTATCGTCGGTTGGTTAAGCCCGTGCGGCGCTTGAGCAAAACATCAACCGAAAAGTCATTGACTTTGCCGGTTGGTATAAGTCACGAAGGGCTTTCGAGTCTTAATTTTTGCCGCAAAATGCAGCGACCAGGGAGATATACCGGATCGCGCTTTGCTTTAGCCGGAGGGTGTTCGGTGCCTGCGACAGATCATGAAACGCATGCCAATCAAAGTGAAGTCATTCCTGAGAACAGAGACTCGGCAGAGAAAGTCAAAGAGGGTGTCCTGGCAGCGGGAACCTCTTTTTACTGGGGGATGCGTTTGTTGCCCAAACCGCGGCGAGACGCCATGTTTGCGATCTATGGCTTTTGCCGAGAGGTCGATGATATCGCCGACGAGCCAGGAGAACAGGCAGAGAAACAAGCAGGCCTAAAAGAATGGCGGGCGGAAATCGAGCGCCTTTACAAAGACGAAGCACCAAAAACCGTCATCGGCCAAGAGCTCAAAATTGCGATTGCACGTTTTCAGATGCGCCGGGATGATTTTATCGCTGTTATTGATGGCATGGAAATGGATGCGGTGGAAGATATCCGCGGCCCGTCCCTGGAAAAGCTGGACCTGTATTGTGCACGGGTCGCCAGTGCTGTGGGGCATTTGTCGATCTATGCTTTTGGCGCGCCAGAGCAAGCGGGGCGAGAGGTCGCCGATGCTTTAGGGCGGGCTTTACAGCTGTCAAATATTTTGCGTGATGTGGTCGAAGATGCCGAACGGGGCCGCCTTTATCTGCCCCGCGAGATCTTAGAGCGCCACGGCCTCACCGAAGAACGGTATCGTCAAGATCCAACCGCTATTCTGGATGACCCGGCCTTGCCTAAGGTGTGCGCGGATTTAGGGCAAGAGGCCCGCCGCTATTTCACACAAGCCCAGGCGGCGATGGCACGTTGTCCTTATAAAACCATGCGACCGGCACGACTCATGATGGAAGTTTATGACCGCATCCTTCAAAGACTGGAAGACAAAGCCTTTGAAAATCCGCGTGAACGCGTTTCACTGTCCAAGCCTTTAAAAATTTGGCTGGCGTTCCGTTTCGGACTGTTTTAAGGACTGTGCCATGAAGCAAACCACAACGCAAACCACAACGCAAACCACCAAAACGATCCATATTATTGGCGGCGGCCTGAGTGGTCTTTCGGCAGCTGTCTCCTTATGCGCCCAAGGATGGATCGAGGCCGGGGGGCGGATCATCATGCATGAGGCTGGCATTCGGGCAGGTGGGCGGTGCCGGAGCTATCATGATGCGCTTTTGGCGTGCGAGATCGATAATGGCAATCATTTGATGATGGGCGCGTATAAAAATTGCCTTGCTTATGCCAAGCAAATTGGCGGCGACCAGGCGCTTTATCATCCTGCCGAAACCTATTTCGACTTTGCGGATCTAAAGACCGAAACCGCTTGGCGTTTGCGGCTTAATGAGGGTCCTATCCCTTGGTGGGTGTTCTCGGCAAAACGGCGGATTCCAGACACACGGCCAGCAGATTATTTGGGAGGGCTTAAATTACTCCGCGCTCGACCTGGGCAAAATGTCTCTGATTGCCTTGACCCACAAGACCCTCTTTTTGCGAGATTATGGCAGCCTTTTGTGGAAGGGGTCATGAATGCAAAGGCAGAGGACGCTTGTGCCTCTTTATTAAGCCATGTTGTGCGCGAAACTTTTGGGAAAGGCGGAAAAGCCTGTCGCCCGATTATCGCCAAAACAACATTAGCACAAGCGCTCGTTGATCCAGCATTGCGTTTTTTAGAGGCTGCTGGGGTTGAAATACGCTTTGGGGCGCGGCTTAAAAAGCTGACACAAGGGGAACAGATTGTTCAGCAACTCCATTTTGCCACGGAAGAACCGCTTTGTCTCGGACCAGAAGATCAGGTGATCCTGGCCGTTCCGCCACAAGCTGCCGCCCAACTCTTGCCAGGACTCGTCGTGCCAGAAGGACAGCGCACGATTACCAATGTGCATTTTCGACTGCCAGAGAGGCTCGCGATGGGCCCCTGGTTCATGGGGCTGATTCATGGCCAGACCCAGTGGCTTTTTTTACATGATGACCGGCTCTCTGTCACGATTAGTGTGGCGGATCATTTGAATCGTTGGGAGCCTGAGGCCATAGCCACGCTGGTTTGGAAGGAAATCTATCAAGCCTTGACGGTTATGGCACGCTCTCCTGAACAGTTTCCAGGCTATGATTATGGTCTTGTGCTCCAGGCTTTGTCCCCGAAGACATCAGATAAAACAGAAGCGGCTCTTCCTGCTTTGCCACCATTTCGTGTGGTGAAAGAGAAAAGAGCGACTTTTTTACAGTCAGCGGCGGAAGTCATGAAACGTCCACCAACGCAAAATACATTAGAAAACCTTTATCTTGCCGGAGATTGGACGGATACGGGCCTACCAGCAACGATTGAAGGCGCCATTCAATCGGGCGCACAAGCCGCACGGTGCCTCTTGGCCAAGCGGGCGCTGTAAAATGATCATAGAGTCTGAGGCTTATACGCCAGGAAAAGCTTTAGAGGATATAAAGACAGTAATGGTCGAGTCTCTTTTTGAGAATAGAGAGAAAAAATACAGAAAATAGACAAATACGCTTGGTTTTATGCATCCCTTTTTTAGAAACCCCTTAAATATTGATAATAATGCAACAGACTTGACTTTCTGATGCCATATTTCCGCCCCATTCTTGACCAGGGGGTGAAAATCTGTAAAGTGCCATCTTGAGATGAGATTCATCTCCTTTTATGAAAAGAGCTTCGACTTTGCTTTCTCTGGATGTGTGAAAACTTTCCAAGGAAAAGAGGCTTTAGAGGTTCCTAGAGCAAAGCTGGTTAAAGTGGCAGCCCCTTTCACCATGCGTTTTGCGGCAAAAACAAGATCATAGAGCCTTTCCATTGATTCAATATAAAAAAGAAAGGCTCTAGTTTTTGGCGATAAAAACCACAGTGACATTGACCGAGAGACCGGCCTGATCCGGATTTGGTTGGTGAC
>DDLW01000081.1 GCA_002340345.1 Alphaproteobacteria bacterium UBA2562
CCGGAGTCCGCCTAAAAAGGAAGGAGAAAGCCGAAAACAACCCTAAAGTGCCACTTATAGAGCCAAATTCGGCCAAAATAACCTGCAAAAACAGAAGCCGAAAAAGACAAACAGAAAAATCAACCATTATGCAGAGGTCTTACCTAAAATAATATTAATTTTCTCAAAGCCAGGGTAACGGTAACTTTATTGTTTTTTAGGGCAACATAAGTCATTTTAAGGGAAAAATCGGCAGTCTGAACGAAATCATTGAAAAGCGTTTTTTGACAGAATTCTGACAGATAAAGCTTTTTCTGACTCTAGAGTGATCGCGGATCAGCTTGAGTCTGGACCTTCCAGGAAAGCTGCCAGGTTCGGGGTCTTCCATAACCCAACTTGATCTGCGGCGACTCTAGAGTCTTGTTTTTGCCGCAAAACGAAAGCGATCAAGAGGATACACCTGATCGTGCCCCAATCCCACTTTGCGCTAGAATAATTTTGTATGTCTTTGTTTTTTCCACAGAATGGATCAAAATAACTTTTTACGCATTTTGCCCTTTGCTTGAGAGAAAGGACATATCGAAACGTGGTTGTTAATCGCGAGAGTCTTGACCAAGGCATTATTGTCGATATCGCCGAAGAAGCTGCCAGACTCGGCCTGTTTAAGGTGATGAGCGAAGAAGAGCGCCAAGCCTCTTTAAAACACTGCTTAGACAAGCATGACGCCGAAAGTGATCTATGGCTCTTTGGCTATGGCTCTTTGATGTGGAACCCAGCGATTCATTTCGAAGAAAGTCGATTGGCCAAGCTACATGGTTATCATCGACGGTTTTGTCTTTGGACACCGGTGGGGCGCGGCACACCGGAGAATCCTGGATTGGTCTTGGGCCTGGACCGTGGGGGGTCTTGTCGTGGGATGGCGTTTCGGATTGCGGCGGCGCATATCGAAAGTGAACTCCGTCTGATCTGGCGTCGTGAAATGGTGACAGATGCCTATTGCCCCTATTGGACGATGCTGGCAACGGCAGAAGGACGCATTCCAGCGCTAACATTTATCGTCAACCGTCACCATAATCGCTATGCTGGCAAATTGCCTTTGGAAAAGCAAATCCAGCATATCGCCACCGCTGAAGGACGCTTAGGCCCCAGCCGGGATTACCTGCTCAACACAGCAGATCATTTAAGAGCTTTAGGTGTGTATGATAAAACCCTTGAAACCCTGGCTGAGAAAGTGCGGAGACATCTTGCGCCGTCGCCAGAGGATCCAGAGGCCAATTTTGCCAAATAATCCTTAAGACTCCAGGTCTATGGTCTTTTGTGATGATCTTTTATTTTAAGTTTTTCTTTACGCTAATTTTGCACAGCACTTTAACCTTAACCTGCGATGCTCATGTTGTCGGTGGGAAAGATATTTCTGTCTTGCCGTCTTTTTATGGTTCCCTCGATTCATCTCGGATTTTGCGATCCGAAGCTTCAAACCTTCTTGCAGAGGGGCATAGCAACCGAAAAGTCATCGCCTTTGCAGGTTGGTATAAGGCTGAAAATCGAGAAAAGAGGTGATGAAAGATGTCCTTGTGATAGCCAGGAGGCTCACCATGACGATCAGAGACGATACCAGAGAAGCGTTGACCCGATGCCACGCTGATTTGGCCGTGCTCATTTATCTTGCGCGCTGCGATGGGGTGTTCCACCAAAAAGAACGAGACCTTGTGGAAGACTATCTTGCGCGAAAATGTCGGGATCTTCAATATAATCAGCTGAAGGTTCATCGCCGTATTCGCCAAAGTTACCCAAATGAAAAAGCTTTTGAAAAGGCGCTGATTGAATTGGCCCATTATCCAAAAAGCCGTTTTCCTTATGTTGCGCGCACCTGTGAACGGCTTATTGCCATTGACGGGCAAAAAACCAAGGAAGAATTAGAAACCTTGGGCCGCGTGCGGGCAGTACTTCCGTCTTAAAGCAAAGGCTGTAAAAAAAATCGAGAGTCCATACTAAAAAGTGGAGAAGTTTTAAGGGGATAGAGCGCATGTCCCCTAAAATGATCCGACGACATGCGCGCTCTCTTATTGAATTTGCCCAAGGCGCCCCAAAGGCGTCTTGGGCGTCATTTGTCAGCAAATAACTTGACCTTGCTATATAGGGGGCCTTTTCCATAAGGCCCTCTCATCTTGTCTTGCAGCATAGGATTACCGTGTCCAAAATTGACGCGATACCAAGACAACAATTGTAAACAGCTCCAACCGGCCAAGCAGCATGCCGATGGATAAGGCCCATTTCGCCCCATCAGGTAAGTCTTGAAAGGTTCCCGAGGGACCAATGATGGGACCCAGACCAGGGCCAACATTGGCAATGGCCGTGGCCGCGCCGGAAATCGCGGTCATGAAATCTAGGCCAAAAGCCCCCAAAACAACCGCCAGCACACCAAATGTCAGCATAAACAGAAAGAAAAAGCTCATCACCGAGCTGGAAACTTCTTCTGAAATCGGACGCCCATTATAATAAGGCACAAACACCCCATGGGGTTGCAAAAGGCGATGGATTTGCACACGCGCTGTCGCATAGAGGACCTGGAAGCGGAAAATTTTAATCCCGCAACTGGTCGACCCAGCACAGCCTCCAACAAAGGTCAGAAAAAACAGAATGGCTAAGGTTAAGGTCCCCCATTGGCCATAATCATGGCTGGCATAGCCTGTTCCTGTCATGACGCTGATCACATTAAAACAAGCGTGGCGAATCGTCCATTCCAGGTCTTCATCAATAATCATATGCAGGTTCGTTGCCACAACAAGAATGGCAACCACGAGAATAGCGGCAAACCATCTGACCTGCCCGTCTTTAAAAAGCGCAAAACGATCCGTTTGTGCGGTGCGATTGGTGAAGCTTCGGAAGGTGCGCAGATAAAGAATGAAAGGCATGCCCCCGAGCAACATAAAGACAATGGCAATCCAATGGATTGCAGGCATGGCCCAATTGCCCATGGACCCATCAGAGGTTGAAAACCCTCCTGTTGCAACCGTTGTCAAGGCATGGGCGATGGCATCGAAACGCTCCATCCCCGCCATCCAATAGAGCAGGGCACAAATATAGGTCAGAGCCACATAAATAACCGCCACAGCCGCCGCATTCTGTGTTGTGCGCGGCAGGGCTTTGTCCGATTTATCCGAAGATTCCATGCGGAAGAGCTGCATCCCCCCAACTTGCAAATTGGGCAGAACGATCATTGCCATCACAATGATCCCAATGCCGCCAAGCCATTGCAGAATCGCACGCCAGAGCAGCAGCCCCGGAGGGGCACCATCCAGCTCTGTGACCACCGTAGATCCTGTTGTGGTAATGCCGGACATGCTTTCGAAAAAGGAATCTGTAAAGCTCATTTCCCATTCGGAAAAGGTGAAGGGGAGAGCAGAAAATGTCGCAAGAACAAGCCAAGAAAGATTTGTCAGCAAAAACATCTCTCGCAAGCCAAGCTTGACTTTATCCTCCGAGCGATTGGTCAGGATCAAGGACAGCCCACAAAATAAAGTCACAGCAGAAGAGGTGACAAAAACTTGCCAATCTTTATGGCCATCAACAAGATCTGCCAAGGCTGGAATCAACATGGCCACAGCAATTGTGGACAGCAAAATACCAACGAAGAACAGAACCAATCGAAAATTAATCACTGTTAACCCCATTGCGCCAATGAATGGCTGGCGATGATTGTAAAAAACAAATGTCATACCAACCAACAGAGTCTTTCCGACTCTTCGGCTGATCTTTTGCTCAAGCGCCGCACAGGCTTAAAGGCTGATCTTTTGCTCAAGCGCCGCACAGGCTTAACCAGGCGGCGATAGGTTTCTATTTTGGTCAGTTGGTATCATTTGCCGCTTTCTGGGGGGCTCTGTCCAGAAAGCAGACGTCTCAAACTGTGTTTTCTTAAACAACGTGACGTAAAGGCCGCAAAAAAATTTAGGATTTTCATGTTAGAATTTAAAATATTTCTGTAAAATCTCATAAAAGTTGATTTCTGCGTTGTGCGATCATGGCCTTACAGAAGCAAAGTTTGCTGTTATTTTGACTCAAGAGAGAGATCATAGATCTTTGTTTTTGCTATAAAAAAAGCTCTAAAGTTATTATCGTTTTCGCTTGCGTAAAATCCAAGCGCCTTTTTCGAGACAGCCAAAGGCTGCATATGGCAAAATCCGAGGTCAATGACATTGGACCCTGTTCTCGTTGCACAGAATAAAAGTTGAAATTTCAGTAAATCTTATGGAAATTCTTTCTTAAGCATTGTCTTATGTATAAAAAAGATGTTAAGGCTGTCAAGGATATGCTTGGTAGGCTTCCGTAAGGATACTGACAGCAACAAAAGATGCCGTCTTATTGTTTTTGCCGCAAGACGTGCCGACTGGATGTTTCCATCCAGCCGCACTTTGCTCTATGTTTCAGAAAGAGATCATAGGTCTCTTTGTCTTATTACTCTAGAAAAGCTGACCCCAGCATGTTATGGCAGAACACTATACTATAGTCGATCAGATTAAGACACATGATCTATTGTGCTCAATAAATAACGGGGCCCTATGATTGACTTCTGATTTTGCGGTGCGAAGCCTCGGATGGTCTTGAAAAGTTGAGACTGAAGATTGGGACATGAGAGGGTACCAATTGCATGTTGACTTTAGAGCCCGACCCGACAGACTCTTAGCATTATAAAGATTGTGACACTACAAGATAAGCTTTGCAGTGTGGTTTCTGAGCGTAATATTTTTTTGAGACTCCAATATATCAGGCAAAATCATGACTTCTTTTGATCCAATTCGCGCCCTGTCTCGAGGCCTTGAGGTTCTTCGTATTGTCAATGAGCGAGAAGAACCAAGTTTAGCGGATGTGACCGTGGCTGCGGATCTTCCGAAAGCAACAGTGGTGCGTATCTTAGAAACGCTCCAATATTGTGGCTATATTTCTAAAGACGCACAGAAAGGGTATTATTTTGCCACAGGGCGCACCTTAGGTCTCAGCCGGGGCTACAATATCCAACGAAGCTATCGTGATATGGCGCAGCCGCATCTAGAAGCTTTGCGCCGAGAGATCGGTTGGCCCCTCAATCTTGGGTGTTTTGACCAAGATGCCATGGTGATTCTCTATACCAATCGTGAACTTTTAAGCCTTTCAACCCATGTGACGACAGGATCACGATCTCCCATTGCGGTCACAGCCTTAGGGCGTGTTTTTCTGGCTTTTAGCAGTGAAAGCACACGCAATCATGTTTTAGAGCTTTTAAGAGCTTCCGAAACACCTTGGAACCAGGCAGCACATAATAAAGAAGAAATGACAGCCATTTTGCAAGACGTTAAAGCCCAAGGCTTTGCGTTTTCCGATCCCGCTTATTTGAAAGCCATCTATGATTCTAATGTCTGGGCTGTGGCTGTTCCGATCATGAAGGGGACCATTGTTGAGCTTTGTTTGAGTGCTATGGTGCTGAGCAATGTCATGGAGCCAGAAGAAGGGGTCAAACGCATCTTACCCCCCTTACGGCGCACCGCTGGATTGATTAGCCAAGGCCTGACAAAAGAGAGTAGCTAGAGCCTTTTGCGTGATGATTGACGCACACAAAATGCTTAATCTTATCGTTTTTGCCGCAAGACGGATCAAAAGGATAAACGGATCCTTTTGCCCTTTGCTTTCAGGAAGAGACCAACTGTATGTGGCGGAATGCCTGGATGGATCTGGCATTACAAGCGGCTAAGGCGGCAGGGGATGAAGGGGATGTTCCCGTTGGTGCTGTCCTTGTGTCGCCAACAGGGCAGTCTCTTGCTGTGGCAGGGAATCGCGTGGAACGAGATCATGACCCGACCGCCCATGCTGAGATTTTAGCCATTCGTCAAGCGGCCCTAAAGTTGCGCACATCGCGTCTTGTCGGTTGTGATCTCTATGTGACTTTAGAGCCCTGTGCCATGTGTGCCCAAGCCATTGCTTTTGCACGCATTCGACGGCTTTATTATGGGGCTTCAGACCCGAAAGGCGGCGGCGTCATGTATGGAGCCCGGCTTTTTTCCCAACCAACATGCCATCACCGCCCCGAGATCTATGACGGCTTCCAAGAGCAGGCCTGCACTCAACTTTTAAGAAATTTTTTCACAAATTTACGCGAAACCTAAAGTCTCTCGCCTTTATCTTGGGACAGGTGAAATGCTCTCCAGAGCTGTTCTTGAACCCAGTGACAAGCCATGTTCTCATTAATGATAAAGGGCTAGAATTGAACTTAATTATAACGGATACTCTATACAAAAGACCCTTGAAATTTCTTTTCAAAAAGCGCACCTCTTCCTAAAGAGTCTTCTTTGTCCATCTTGCGGCAGAAACACCATAAGGCTTACAGTATTTTTTCTGACGCAAAAAAAATAAAAGGCTGTAAAGCACAGCAAGGTGACATAGAGGGGGTTTCCAAAGGGCAAGCCCTTTGGCCGCCGGAGGCAAAAACAATTCCGTGCGAGAGATTTTATGCCGATATCCGCTGCCAACCGTGTTTTCGATCGTTTTAAATCCCCCCCCTCTTTGCCAGGGCGCCGCAATCGCGTTTTTTTGAGTGCGCTTCTGCTGCTCTTAGGGCTTCCTTTTCTATATTGGGGGCTTTTGCCGGCTTTTTTACAGACCATCAATGATGATCCGGACTTTGGGCGGGCGGCCATTGCTGGCCCTATGAAGAGCCCCCAAGAGGATGCTGTTGGCACGGATGCAGGGGCGATGGAAAGCCAAAAGGCTCTTGTTTCTGGGGCGGTACCGGGCTCGGTGCAGATTGCCATCCAGTTGATCCAACGTGAAGTTGACCTTTATGGATGGACGGCGAATGATCCTTTTTTCCAGCCCACCTATGGTCTTGATAATATGCCGAACTTTCAGATGGGGGTTATTAGCGGCCTCTATCGCTTTAGTCTAGAACTGGCAGACCAATTGGGACGGACCAGAGGATCAAGCCAAGTTGACGAACATCTTGATAAAGCGGCTGGTTTGCTGAAATATGCCGGTGATATTTGGGTTTTTGACATCTCAACGTCTTTTCTCCCAACGGCCTCTTCGGAAAAGCAATATCGTGCGGCGATGCGGGCCTTAGAAGCCTATGCCGACCGTTTGAAAAAAGGGGAGGCTGTTTTCGAGCGTCGTTCTGATAATCTCTTAGCGACTTTAGATCGTATGGCGGCTGATATGGGGTCTGCATCGGCTCAGATTGCAAATTTCAACCGCGATGTGGGTTTTTTCCCTTTTAGTTTGCGTGCCGATGACCTTTTTTATTTCAACAAAGGGCGCCTCTATGCCTATTATCTTATTCTACGTGAGTTAGAATATGACTTTGCTAATGTCATCCAAGAGCGTGATTTAACGACAGCTTGGCAACAAATGCTGGAGAGTTTGCGGCAGGCGGCCACATTGGACCCTCTGATTGTCACGGTGGGCAGTGCGAGTGGTATGGCGACGCCGAATCACTTGACCGCACAAGGTTTTTACCTATTGCGCGGTCGGACTCAGATGAAAGAAATCACCAACATCCTTCTGAAGTAAAGTTTTTTGGCTCTTCCCCCCTTTTTGTGTTTTAAAAGGGCCTCTCTTGAAAATTTGACCTTTGCCGGGCTTGCGGCAAAATAAGAATCTAGAGTCATTCGCGACCCAATTTGATCGCGAATGACTCTAAAGCCGAATTTGGCATGGCTGTGCCATATTTCATGAATTTGGGATCTCAATATGCAGATTTACCTGCCCATCGCTGAAATGACCGTGGATGTTTTTGTCATTCTCGGGCTGGGCGGTTTGGTTGGGTTCCTGTCAGGCATTTTTGGCGTTGGGGGGGGATTTATTTTGACCCCTCTTTTGCTCTTCATTGGGATTCCGCCGCCTGTTGCCGTGGCATCCCAGGCCAATCAATTGGTGGCGGCGTCTGTTTCCGGGGTGCTGGCCCATTGGCGGCGTAATAATGTCGATTTTAAGATGGGGGCTGTCCTCATTGCGGGGGGGGTTGCTGGATCGCTTTTTGGCGTCTGGCTTTTTGGTGTTTTACAAGCCCTTGGCCAAATCGATTTGGTGATTTCCCTGTGTTATGTCCTCTTTCTGGGGGTTATTGGGGGTTTGATGTTGGTTGAAAGCAGCCGTGCTTTGCTTCGTCACCGCAGCCCGACCTTGCCACAGCGTAAAAAAAATCAGCATATGTGGCTCCATGGTTTGCCTTTTAAAATGCGCTTTAAGACCTCTAAATTGTATATTTCTGCAACAGTGCCATTTGCCATTGGCGCTGTGGTTGGCATTCTGGCCGCAATTATGGGGGTTGGCGGGGGCTTTTTGATGATCCCGGCGATGGTGTATCTCCTCGGCATGCCAACGTCGATCGTGGTTGGCACCTCTCTTTTCCAGATCATTTTTGTCACAGCGGCTGTGACTTTCTTACAAGCCATTCAAAATCAGACGGTTGATGGGGTTCTGGCGTTTTTGCTGCTTTTAGGCGGTGTGGTTGGGGCACAGTTTGGCAGCCGGATTGGGGCGAAGCTTAGGGGCGACCAATTGCGGATCTTGTTGGCTTTGTTGGTGCTTGGGGTCTGTTTGAAGCTGATGTTGGATTTGATTACGGTTCCAGATAATCTTTATTCTCTGGAGGTCGTGACACCATGAGACAGGGCGTTTGTTTTCGGGCTTTTCTCCGGCAAAGATCTTGGGCTGTGGCAGGTTTTGTGGGCGCGTTGTTTTTGCTGTTTGTGCCTCTTTTCGTGTCGATTGCTTGGAGTTGGCGTGCGGAAGCGCAAGCTCTCACAGCGGATCTTTCCGATCATCTCATTCGGATTACCGCAGGGTTCACGGGGGCAAATGTTGTTCTTTTCGGCGCGACAGAAGGGGTTGGTGATATTATTTTGGTGGTGACGGGTCCGGAAACCCATGTGACTTTGCGGCGCAAAGGACAAGTTGCTGGGATTTGGCTCAATCAAGACCAAGTGGCTTTTGACCGCATTCCTTCTTTTTATTATGTCGCGTCCAGCCAACCTGTTGACGAGATTATGAAGCGCGGCTTGCGGCAATTGCATCAAGTGGGTTTGGATTTTTTACGGTTAAAAGCAACGGAAAAAGACCTTGATCCAGAGTATGTTAAAAATTTTCGCACAGCACTGATTGACCTTAAACAAGAACAAGGTCTTTACCATGGAGAGCATGGTAAGGTGACGTTTCTTGGCCAACATCTCTTTCGCAGTGAGTTGCGTTTTCCCTCTAATGTTCCCCCAGGAAAATATGGTATCAAAATCTACCTCCTAAAAGATGGCGATGTTGTCAGCGCATCGACAACCCCTTTGGAAATTGGCAAACATGGGGTTGGCGCTGATATTTTCCAATTCGCCCATCAACATGCGGCGCTCTATGGTCTCGTGGCCATTATTTTGGCTCTTTTTGCGGGTTGGACGGCGGACAGTATTTTCAACAGAAAGGCGTAATATGTGATGGCTTTCTTTATTTCCGTGTTTCTGTCTGTTGCTTTGTGTGGCTCTCACCAGACGAGAGCCTTTTGCGTGATGATTGACGCACGCAAAAGGCTCTCTACTTATTGTTTTTGCCGCAAGATGTGTCGACTGGATGTTTCCCTCCAGCCGCACTTTGCTCTAGAGCCTTTCTCTTTTATATTGAATCACTGGAAAGGCTCTATGTTCTTGTTTTTGCTGAAAAATGCATGGTTAAAGTGCTTCCACTTTAACCAGCTTTGCTCTAGAGGAGCTTGAAGACCATGTCTGATGGCGGCCCTCAGGATATAATCTCTGTGTCTTCTGCACAGGCGGATCCCGTCTCTTCGGAGAAACAGCTCCGGGTTTTTCTGGTTGTTGCGGATGATACAACGGAATTAACAACCGCTTTGCGGTATGCCTGTTTGCGGGCCTCTAAAACGGGCGGTCGGGTGGCGATTCTCTATGTCATTGAGCCAGCTGATTTTCAGCATTGGATGTCTGTTGAGACTTTAATGCAAAGCGAGCGCCGGAATGAAGCCGAACGTGTGCTCCAAAAAATGGCGGCCAAAGTCCTTGAATGGAGTGACCATATGCCCTGCTTTTATATTTGCGAGGGCAAGCGCACGGAGCAATTACTGAATGTTTTGGAAGAAGACAATGTCTCTATCCTTGTGCTTGGTGCGGATCCAGGACCGAAAGGTCCTGGGCCTTTGGTGTCGGCCCTGTCTGGAAAGTTGATTGGGAAAATGAAAGTGCCCTTGACGGTGGTGCCTGGGAATCTTCCTGATGAAGCTCTAGACGAATTGACCTAACGCTCTATTTTATAATGTAGAATGGCGTAGGAAGAAGGGAATATCTTTTCCCTTCACTCTCTACGCTCTCCATATTTTTCACACACCATATGATGGTGCTGGTCTTTGCTCTCTTAATGTGAGGAGGTCTCGCAAGAATGTTTATCCAGACCGAAACAACGCCCAATCCGGCGACTTTGAAATTTATTCCGGGCAAAACCGTTCTGGAGCAAGGCACTGCCAATTTGACGTCTGTCGAAGAGGCACAAAGCTCTCCTCTTGCGCAAAAACTTTTTGCCATCGAAGGGGTCACAGCGATTTTCTTTGCGGATGCCTTTATCACGATCACAAAAACAGAGGCGCGGGACTGGGATGTGATGAAGCCGGCTGTTCTCGGCGCGATCATGGAGCATTATACGTCCGGCGATCCTATTTTCTTGGCCTCTGCGGGCGGGGATGAAGGGGCTTCGGAGGAAGAAGACAGCGAAATCATCCAGCAAATCAAACATCTGCTTGAAACAAGAGTGCGCCCTGCTGTTGCCCAAGATGGGGGAGACATTGTGTTCCACCGTTTCGAAGATGGGATTGTCTATCTGACCATGCAAGGCGCGTGTCATGGCTGTCCCAGTTCGACGGCGACCTTAAAAATGGGCATCGAGAATATGCTGCGCCATTATGTGCCTGAAGTGAAAGAAGTACGCCCGCAAGCCTAGAGGCATCCGCGACCAAACCTAAGTTGCGGATGACTCTAGATTATTGTTTTTCCCGCAACGCGATTTAGGGGACCTTTTAAAAAAGGCCCCCTAAAATCCCCTAAAATTTTTTTTCGAAAGAGTGACAGAGGTTAAAAAACCTTTTCAACAAAGGGGCCTTGCAAGAAAAGCAAGACGGGGCTGTCTTTTTCTAGCTCTCCTCTTGCACTTTGCAGCAAGAAGGTGTAATAAAAGTGGCTATTGGTGAATTGCATCAAGGTTAATGATTTTTTTAATCTGTTTGCAAATTCTTACAGGAAAGCTTTCTGCTTTGTTGTAAGTCACGGGCCCGAATAAAGCTATGCTGGTGCCTCCAGCGCAGTTTTCTGGCCATTGCACCATGGAAACTTCTGATTGTCAGAGGTGGGCTACAAGCCCACTTTTTTTGTTGCCGTCTTTGATGCGCTCTCCTGTCCTTTAAGGTTTTCTCCAAAATCACTTTGAGAGAATGCTCCTAACAGTTCAGGGGGCCTCTTTCTGACTCTTAAAACAGCCAGTCTAAGAAGCAAGGCGGTCCTCATTTTATCGTAAGTAAGAAGGTCGAAAAAAAGCAGTGCAGGAACAGCCAGAACAAAAGCCTGACCGTAAAGCTCTTTCGGCGGAATGGGCGCAGAATCAGCAAGGCACTGTAGATCCCGATCTGCCGACCATTGATGTGCAAGATGCACGTGAACAACAGGTTATGCGTATTATCGCCCCCAGCTTAAAAGACATGGGATTTGCGTTGGTACGCGTGAAATTGATGGGGACGACCGAAAGACCGACCTTACAAATCATGGCGGAACCTCTGGCAGAAATAGAGGGCCGCCGCCAAGGGATGGGGGTTGAAGATTGCAGCCTGATTAGCCGGAATTTATCGGCCATGCTGGATGTGGAAGATCCGATTACAGGAAGCTATGTCCTTGAGGTGAGCTCGCCTGGTATTGATCGTCCTTTAACACGGCCTGCTGATTTTCACCGGTTCTCAGGGTTCGAGGTCAAAGTTGAACTCTTTACAGCGATCAATGGACGTAAAAGATTTCGGGGACGCCTTTTAGGCTTCACCGATGGCGAGATTACCGTTGTTGTCGATGGCGAATCATTGGCTGTGCCGATCGATGCTATTCGGCGCGCAAAATTGGTTTTGACCGACGATTTATTGGCGGCTGCAGAATCAGGTCACTTATAAGATGCAAAAAGAGGCGTTGTCAGGCTGCTGAGAAAACCTCTTGAAAACGGGGCTGGTGACAGCTCTTTCGATTTGTTTTAGAACAAACAGGCACGACAAAGATATGAGCGCGACAATTCCTCGACTGGAACTGCTGCAGGTTGCGGATGCTGTGGCCCGTGAAAAGGGCATTGAACGGGATCTGGTGCTTGAGGCCATGGAACAAGCTATTCAGAAAGCAGCACGATCTAAATATGGGGTCGAGCGTGATATTCGCGCCCAAATTGACCGTAAATCGGGTGAAATACAGCTTCAACGCTTTCGTCACGTTGTTGAAGAGGTCGAAAATGAATTCACCGAATTGACCTTACAGGATGCCGAGCGCATCAAGCCTGGAATCGAACTTGGCGCGTTCATCACAGATGATTTGCCGCCGATTGATTTTGGCCGGATTGCAGCACAAACCGCAAAACAGGTCATTGTCCAGAAAGTGCGGGAAGCGGAAAGACGCCGCCAATATGACGAATATAAAGATCGTATTGGTGAAATTGTGAATGGCCTGGTTAAAAGAATCGAGTTTGGCAATGTCACTCTTGATCTTGGGCGGGCCGAAGCGCTTATGCGTAGGGATGAATGCTTGCCACGCGAAGCTTTCCGTCAAGGCGACCGGGTGCGGGCCTATATTTATGATGTCCGCGAAGAACAAAGAGGACCGCAGATTTTTCTATCGCGGACAAAACCTGATTTTATGGCCAAGCTTTTCTCACAAGAAGTGCCAGAAATCTATGATGGTGTGATTGAGATTCGCTCTGTCGCCCGTGATCCTGGAAGCCGGGCGAAAATTGCGGTGCTGTCGAATGATAGCTCGATTGACCCTGTTGGCGCCTGTGTCGGGATGCGCGGCAGTCGGGTTCAGGCTGTTGTAACGGAATTACAGGGCGAAAAGATTGACATTATTCCTTGGACGCAGGATCCAGCCAGCTTTGTTGTCAATGCCTTGGCGCCTGCTGAAGTTGTCAAGGTTGTGCTGGATGAAGATGCGGGCACCATCGAAGTTGTTGTCCCAAACGATCAGCTGTCCCTCGCCATTGGCCGCCGAGGGCAAAATGTGCGTTTGGCGTCTATGCTCTCAGGGTGGAACATTGACATTCTGACGGAAGATGAAGAATCCGAACGCCGGAATGAAGAATATAAAACGAAGTCTCAAGTCTTCTTAGAATCCCTTGATGTGGACGATGTGATTGCACATTTGCTTGTCGCCGAGGGCTTCACGCGCGTCGAAGAAGTGGCCTATGTGCCTGCAGAAGATCTGTCTGAAATCGAAGGCTTTGATGCTGAAATTGCCACTGAACTGCAAAGACGCGCTCAAGAATTCATCGAAAAGCGCGATACAGAGCTCTCAGAACGCTGCATTGAGCTTGGGGTTGATGCTGACCTGGTGTCTTTAGAAGGTCTTAACCCTGTGATGCTGGTCCGTTTGGGCGAGAATGATATCAAGACGCGCGATGATCTCGCGGATCTTGCCGGGGATGAGCTCCTAGAGATTTTGTCGGATATTGGGCTCAGTGAAGCAGAAGCGAATGACATTATTATGGCCGCCCGCGCCCATTGGTTCGCAGATGAAGAAGAGACGGGCGAAGAAGATGAGGACGCGCAAATCGCTGAAGAGACATCGTCTTTAGAAGAAAAAGAGGACGAGGCTTAAACCCTTTAAAAAGGGCTTCGTCGGTTCATAAAGATCTTAAGGAAAGGATAGGCATGTTGCCTCCAGCGGAAACAGATTTAGAAAAACCCTCTTCCGCTGGCAAGGCTTTAGAAACGGAGGCTGCGCTGTCGTCTTCTACTTGCGAGAGCGCAGCGGAAGATGTAGGAAATCGTGAGAGCGCAGCGGAGGGGGCAGAAAACCCTGAAAGCTATCTTGACCTTGGTCCAGAGGATGCTGTCGGACAAAAATCGCGCCGTTGTCTTGTCTCAGGCGATCGCCAGTCAAAACGATGTTTGATCCGCTTTGTCCTCAGCCCAGATCAAGAGATCGTGCCGGACTTACAAGAAGTTCTGCCAGGTCGTGGGTTCTGGGTCAGCGCGACACAAGACGCGATCGAGATTGCGGCACGTAAAGGTCGTTTTGCGCGGGCCGCCAGGCAGCAAGTTTCTGTTTCGCCTGACTTGGCAGAGCGCTTAGAACGGTTGTTGGCAGAACGCTGTATCGAACTCTTGGCTTTGGCGCGCCGGGCTGGTCAAGCTTTGGCAGGGCGCGAAAAAGTGAATGATGCGATTTCTGCAGACGGGTTTGGTAAAGGAGAAATACCAGGTCTCTATCTGACAGCAAAAGATGGGGCTCATGCGGATCCCCAGAAGCTTAAAAAGTCTGGTCGTGGTCTTCCAGCTTATGCGTTGCTGACAGGGGCCGAGCTTGGTCAAACATTTGGCCGGGGAAGTGTGTCGAATGTTCTTGTGGCAGAAGGGGGCATTGCCCACCGCCTCAGTCGAGATTTGGACCGTTTGGCTGGGTTCCGCAAGCTTCATTCGGGGACGGCGCTGTCGTCGCAAAACAAAAAAACATCACAGCGCGCTCAAAAAGGGTAAAAGGATCAACAAGACGAGGCCTGTGCTATGCGTTTGAAAGATCCGCTTTATGGAGGGCCTGTAAAGGCGGCTCTATGCTGTGTGAATGATTTGACAGTGTGCATGATTTTGGCGCTGTGAACTGTTTGGGAAGGGTTGATTCTCGGATGAGGATTGGTGAAAGAAAACACTTTTTGCGGGGGGCGGGATCTTCGCTGCGTAGATTGGAAGCCTGAAAGGGCTGAGGGATGCATCATGCGGGCCGTTTGGTCCGGGGTGCTCTATCGTTGCTAGGAAACATGGAAGACCTGTGAGGCTGGCACTGTGGCCAGCCCAAGGCACTGGAATGCAAGAGCGAAGTCGAGCAGATATGACCACCGAGAATGAACAGGACCGTAAAAAGCCATTACAATTGTCAGGCCGTCTTGAGTTAAAAAAGTCGGTTGATTCAGGACAAGTTCGCCAACAAGTCCCGCATGGCCGCCAGAAAACCGTTCAAGTTGAAATTAAGCGCAAACGCAGCATTGCCTCTGGTGGCAAAGCGCCTGACGCGCCGACAGCAGCGGCGACGTCGACAAAGCCAGCACCAGCGCAAGCGGTGGCTGGGTCGCAGCCCACCAATACGGCCTCGGCTGATGCTAAAAAAACATCAACCGCCCCAGAGGCCAAAGCGGCGGCACAGCCTGAGAAAAAAGCTGACGCACAGGGGACAGCCTCGAAATCCACGCCGGTTGAGGCCAAAGCACCAGCACAAAGCGAGGCGAAAGCCTCACCTGCCAATAAGGCCCCTGGAAAAGACACTCCGAAAAAACCAGACCAGGCAAATGCTGGGAAAGACGGCGCGGCCTCCTCCGGCAAGGCTGCGAGTGGCAAAGCCAGTGGCGGGCGGGGTGACCAAAAAAATAACCAGCAAGGTCGCTCCCAAGGCGCTTCGGGCAAATCGCGCCGTGGTGGTCGCGGGCAATCGGGACGTGGTGGCTCTGGCGGGAGCAATGACGGCGGCTTGACCAATAATGAACGTCAAGCGCGCGCAAAAGCCCTGCAAGATGCTTTGCGCGAACAGCAAGAACGCCGTCGTATGGAAGTCGAAGAAGCGGCGCGCCGTAAAGCAGAAGAAGAAGAGCGGAAAAAGCGCGAAGCAGAAGAAGCTGTGGAACGGGCAAAAGCCGCAGAGGAAGAAGCCAAGCGGAAAGCTGAGGAAGAGGCCGAAGCCGAAGTCAAAGCCAAAGCAGAGCCAAAAGCGGTACCACGACCGAAACCAAAAGCAGAGCCCAAGCCAGATCCCATCGCAGAGGTGATGCCACCGATTGGTCCTAAGGCGATTCCAGAAGTGGCAGGTCCTTCTGGTGGGAAGCGCACCCATGCTGACCGGTCTTCTGCCTCCCATGATGATGAGCCAGCGAGCAAGGGTCGGAAAGGCAAAAAAGGCGCGAACACAGCGGCTGTGCCAAGCCCCTCCCGCCGTGGAGGCGAAGAACGGCGGCGGTCGAGCAAGCTCAATATCAATCAGATGTTAGACGATGAAGAAGGGCAGCGGATTCGCTCTTTGGCCTCGGTGCGTCGTCAGCGCGAGCGTGAAAAACAACGTTTGCTGCGGGAGCAAGCCGAACAAACAAAAATTTCACGTGAAGTGGTGATTCCAGAAACGATCACCGTGCAAGAATTGGCCAATCGCATGGCGGAACGTGGCGCCAATGTCATCAAGTCTTTGATGAAAATGGGCGTGATGGCCACAATTAACCAAGTGGTCGATGCGGATACGGCTGAATTGGTTGTCGAAGATTTCGGCCATAAGGCAAAACGGGTTTCTGATGCGGATGTTGAAATTGGTTTGGGCGGCATCGAAGATGATGAAGCGCAAATGGAAGCCCGTCCACCTGTGGTGACCATTATGGGTCACGTTGACCATGGGAAAACTTCTTTGCTCGATGCCTTGCGGGAAACCGACGTGGTTGGCGGTGAAGCAGGGGGAATCACCCAGCATATCGGCGCCTATCAGGTGACCATGAATTCTGGGAAGAAAATCACTTTCATTGATACGCCAGGCCATGCGGCTTTCTCTGAAATGCGGGCCCGTGGTGCCAATGTGACGGATATTGTTGTCCTGGTCGTTGCGGCGGATGATGGGATTAAGCAACAAACGGTCGAAGCTTTACACCATGCGAAAGCAGCGGAAGTGCCGATCATTGTTGCCATTAATAAGATCGATAAACCAGGCGCAGACCCGAATCGCGTCCGCCAAGAACTGCTGAACCATGATATCCAAGTGGAAGCCATGGGCGGTGAAGTTCTTGATGTCGAAGTTTCGGCGAAAAAACGCCAAAATCTGGACAAGTTGGAAGAAGCCATTGTCCTGCAGGCTGAATTAATGGACCTGAAAGCGAATCCGGATCGGGGCGCCGAGGGGGTCATTGTTGAGGCCAAAATGGAACGTGGACGGGGGTCCGTCGCAACGGTTCTGGTGCAGCGAGGCACTTTACGGGTTGGCGATATTTTTGTTGCGGGCCAGGAATGGGGTCGCGTGCGGGCTATGATCGATGATCATGGCAATCGTGAAGTGGAAGCAGGCCCCTCACGTCCTGTTGAGGTCTTGGGTCTGAATGGCACCCCGGCGGCTGGTGATGATTATGTTGTGGTTGAAGATGAAGGGCGGGCGCGTGAAATTGCCAGCTACCGCCAGCGCTTAGAGCGGGATAAAGCGGTTGCTTTGGCCGCTGGCAAGCGCGGCTCGCTGGAGCAAATGTTCGACCGTATCAAAGCAGGCGATCAAAAAGAACTGCCCATCATCATCAAAGGGGATGTGCAGGGCTCTGTCGAGGCGATTGTCTCCAGCTTGGAGAAGCTCACCACCGATGAGGTGAAGGTGAAAGTGCTCCATGCGGCTGTTGGCGGTATTAACGAATCGGACATCACTTTGGCGAAAGCTTCGGAAGGGGCTGTGATTGGCTTTAACGTCCGGGCGAATCCTCAGGCGCGGGATCTTGCCCGCCGTGAGAATATTACGATCGAATATTACTCAATCATCTATAATTTGATCGAAGATATCAAAGGCCTGCTCTCTGGCATGTTGGCGCCGCAAATTCGCGAAACCTTCATTGGCAATGCCGAAGTCCGCGAAGTCTTCAATATCACCAAAGTTGGCAAGGTGGCCGGGACCTATATCACCGAAGGCCATGTGGCGCGGGGCGCGAAAGTGCGCTTGCTGCGCGATAATGTTGTCATCCATGAAGGGAAATTGAAAACCTTGCGTCGCTTCAAAGATGAGGTCAAAGAGGTGCAGCAAGGCTATGAATGCGGTATGGCGTTCGAAAATTACCAGGATCTCCAACCTGCTGATGTGATCGAATGCTTTATTGAAGAAGAGATCGCACGCGTGCTGTAACAAAAAGCAAAGGGCCGGCAAGGCTGGCTTCAGAAGCCTTGCCGGCCCTTTGCTCTTAAGATATGAAAACAGTCATCACAAAAGCCAGAAAGACACAGCCTTGTCTTTCTGGCTTTTGTGATCATGTCATGAGTTTAGAAGAATGAGTCAAAAAGGTAAAAATCGCGAAGCCAGTCTCCGGCAAAGACGTGTTGGCGAAACCATACGCCATGCTTTGTCGCAAGTGATGGCGCGTGAAGATTTCAGGGATCCTGGTCTTGTTGGACGCTCTATTACGGTGACAGAGGTGAGAATTAGCCCTGATCTGAGCAATGCGACGGTTTTTGTGATGCCGTTTGCTTTGGGGGATGATGCTGTAGAAGAAAAGGCTGTTTTAGAGGGGCTACGCCGGGTTGCGCCTTTTTTACGGTCTCAAATTTCTTCGGCGCTGAATTTGCGGAAATTGCCGCGCTTGTCCTTTCAGATTGACGAGAGTTTTGAAGAAGGCGATCGCATCGAAGCGATTTTAAAAAGCGAGCGTGTCCAAAAAGATTTGCAAAAAGAAGAGCCTTAAAGGGCATATGTCTGTCCGATCACGATGGGGTCAAAGTGATTGGGGCATCCTTGGGTCCGTTTTGCGGCAAAACCAAAAACGTACAGCATGTTTCCTCAGTCAGGATAAAAGCAAAATGCTGTCGCACAGAAGTGGCACAAACGATGGGACGTAAGCGCAAAGGCGATCCAGTCCATGGGTGGCTGGTCCTTGACAAACCTCTCGAGATCACATCAACGCAGGCTGTTTCTGTGGTGAAGCGGCTTTATAATGCACAAAAAGCAGGGCATGGCGGCACGTTAGATCCTCTTGCCACCGGTATTCTGCCCATTGCCTTTGGGGAAGCGACGAAAACGGTCTCTTTTGCCATGGATGGGCAAAAGACATATCGCTTTACACTCCGTTTTGGTGAGGCGCGGAGTACAGATGATTTGGAAGGCGATATTCTGGAAACCAGCGCTGTTCGTCCGGATCCTGACGCGCTTATGGCCTGTCTGCCGCGCTTTATGGGCGATATTCTGCAAACACCACCGGCCTATTCCGCGATTAAAGTGAATGGAAAACGGGCCTATGATTTGGCCCGGGCGGATCAAGCGGTTGATCTTGCGCCAAGACAGATCCGAATCGATGATCTCAAAGTCATCGCACGGCCCTCTCCAGAAGAGGCTCTTTTGGAATGTGTGTGCGGGAAAGGCACTTATATCCGCTCTTTGGCGCGGGATATCGCCCGTGCTTTAGGGACTGTTGGCCATGTTTCGATGCTGAGGCGGATAAAAGTTGGCAGTTTTGAAGAAAAGCATGCGATTTCGCTGGAAGATTTAAAAACAGTCGGGCATAGTGCTGACCTTCTGGATCGTTTGCTTCCCCTTGAGACAGCGCTGGACGACATCCCGGCGGTTGCCTTAAGCGAAGCTGAGGCCGCGCGTTTGAAAAGCGGGCAATTCGTTTCCCTTATGCGTCAATCGGACAGTCACCGGGCAAGATCTTTGATCGAGGCTCGGCGGCAAGGCCATCATATTTTCTCTGCGCTCTGTCAGGGAAAACTTGTGGCATTGACCCATTTAGAAGCGGGACAGCTTAAACCGGTCCGTGTTTTGAATCACTAAAGCTGAGGGTCGGTTCGCTTTTATGGGCCTATAGGCGCTTCTTCTATGGTGATTCTCTGGAAAAAAGAGGTCTTCGGACAGAAATCACGATCTGTGGTTTCTCGGCAAAGACTCTCTTTTCCGCATAAGCGGCTGAGACGTTTTGACGTTTCAGCGGCAGAGATATTTTCATGGCGCAAAACCGCTTTTGGGTTTGCAGAACAGACTAAGGTGTATGACACGATGTCGATTACGGCAGAACGAAAACAAGAACTGATCAAAGAATATGGCTTGAAAGAAGGCGATACGGGATCTCCCGAAGTGCAAGTCGCTATTCTGACCGAGCGGATTTTGAATCTGACGGAACATTTGAAGATCCATAAAAAAGACTATCACTCGCGTCGTGGTCTTTTGGTGATGGTTGGCCAACGTCGTAGCTTGTTGGATTATATGAAGAAAAAAAGCCAGCAACGGTATGATGAGACCATTAAGCGTTTGGGTCTGCGCCGGTAAGCGGGGCTCTAGAGCAAAGCTGGTTAAAGGGACTCCCCCTTTCACCAGCTTTTCTCTAAGGTTCGAAAATCTTTGGCGCGCCTGCAGAATGTCAGGCATGCCAAAAAAATTTATACAAGGATAATGGCGATCATAATGGGATTCCTGTTTCGTGATGGGATTGGTGCTTTTGGCGGTCATGGCCAAAACAAGGCATCACAACAAAAGAATTTGGCCCTTTTTCGTCAAATTTTAGGGGCGTCTCTGTATCCTTGGCACGCTATAGGCCGTAAGGCCTAGTTGGACGCGATCCAGACATTTCTGGATCGCGTTTTTCATTTCGCTTTTCTGACCAAAACATATTTGGGCATACAGCAAAGGCGGATCATGTTTGAAGATTTTGATCATGCTGGCTCTGGAGCGAAACCAAAATTGAGAGGGCATTGCTAGGCTTCAGTCACAGGGAATGCGCTCTAAGACCAACCGACAAAAATGGAAACCTATAGAGTTGGTTGGGTAAGCCCGTGCGGCGTTTGAGCAAAATATCAACCGAAGCGTCGAAAGACGCTATCGGTTGGTATAAGAAGATTCAGTCTCTTCTGCAAAAGATGTTTTAGGGCATTTTTTACAGTCTTCCCCAAGACCGTTCCATAAAGGATCACAAAAGGGCGGCTTGGCGGAAATACGGAAAAACTGTATCGCAGAAGAATACATCATGCGGACACCGGTCCACAGTGGAATGCAGCCTGCAATTCGGCGGCTGCGCCGAGTGTTGGCAATTTAAGAAAGATATTGAAATGTTTAATGTTTATCGACAAGAAATCGATTGGGGTGGACGCAAACTGGTCCTGGAGACGGGTAAGATTGCCCGCCAAGCGGACGGGGCTGTCCTGGCCACCTATGGCGAGACCACGGTCCTTGCCACCGTGGTTGGCGCCCGCAGTGTGAAGCCCGGTCAAGATTTCTTTCCTTTGACAGTACATTACCAAGAAAAAACATTTGCAGCTGGGAAAATCCCTGGTGGTTTTTTCAAGCGGGAAGGGCGTCCTTCTGAAAAGGAAACTTTGACGTCTCGCCTTATTGACCGTCCGATTCGGCCTCTTTTTGTTGATGGCTTTAAAAATGAAGTGCAGATCATTTGCACGGTTCTGTCCCATGATCTTGAAAATGACCCTGATATCGTTTCCATGGTTGCAGCCTCTGCGGCCTTGACGATTTCTGGCCTGCCCTTTTTAGGGCCGCTCGGTGCCGCCCGCGTTGCTTATAAAGACGGCAATTTCTTGCTGAATCCGACCAATGCGCAGATGGACGGCATCGCGTTGGATCTGGTCGTCGCTGGCACCACAGAAGGGGTGCTGATGGTCGAATCCGAAGCAAAAGAACTCAGCGAAGATATTATGCTGGGCGCTGTGACCTTTGGCCATGAGCAGTTCCAACCTGTTCTCCAAGCCATTGTGGCTTTGGCAGAAGATTGCGCGAAAGAGCCTTGGGACTTGCCCGAGCCACCTGCAGAATTGCCGCAGATTAAAGCCATCGTCGAAGGCTATGAAGCGGAGATGCGCGAAGCTTATAAAGAAATCGTCAAGCAAGAGCGCCAAAAGAAAATCTCTGCGATCAAAGACAAAATCCAGGAAAAACTGGCAGAACAAGACTTAAACCCGGTTCTTGGTGCGGATTGCACGAAAAAATTAGAAAGTGCGATTGTTCGGGGCCAAATTTTGGAAACCGGCCAGCGCATTGATGGTCGTGATACCCGCACAGTACGCCAAATTGTCTCTGAAGTTGGGCTTTTACCCCGCGCCCATGGGTCGGCTCTGTTCACACGTGGCGAGACCCAAGCCCTGGTGACAGCGACGCTGGGAACCGCCCAAGATGAGCAAATTATTGATGCGTTGGAAGGGGAATATCGGTCTTCTTTCATGCTGCATTATAATTTTCCTCCTTATTCTGTGGGGGAAGCCGGGCGGTTTGGGTCTCCTGGACGGCGCGAGATTGGCCATGGGAAATTGGCATGGCGGGCGGTGAATCCTATTCTGCCGCCAAAGGAAAGCTTCCCCTATACTGTGCGCATTGTTTCTGAAATTACAGAATCCAACGGTTCGTCCTCGATGGCCACAGTCTGCGGGACATCGCTTGCTTTGATGGATGCCGGGGTTCCTTTGCCACGTCCGGTGGCCGGGATTGCCATGGGGCTGATCAAAGAAGAAGATCAGTTCGCAGTTCTATCGGATATTCTGGGTGATGAAGATCATCTCGGCGATATGGACTTTAAAGTCGCTGGCACCGAAGCTGGTGTGACATCTTTACAGATGGATTTGAAGATCACCTCTATTACCCCAGAAATTATGCGTATCGCCCTCGATCAAGCAAAAGACGGTCGGGCGCATATTCTGAGTGAAATGGGGAAAGCCGTGACCGGCGCACGGGATGAAGTCAGTCCTTTTGCACCGCGTATTACGGTGATTAATATTCCGAAAGAAAAAATCCGGGATGTGATTGGGGCGGGTGGTAAAGTGATTCGCGAGATTTGCGAAACCACCGGGGCCAAAATCGACATTGAAGATGATGGCACGGTCAAAGTGGCTGCGGTCGAAGAAAAATCAGCTAAGGCGGCCATCGATTGGATCAAAGGGATCACAGCAGAGCCAGAACTTGGGGTGATTTACACAGGGAAAGTCGTAAAAGTCGTTGATTTCGGCGCTTTTGTGAATTTCATGGGCACCCGTGATGGCTTGGTTCACATTTCTGAATTGGCCCCACGTCGTGTTGGCAAGGTCAGCGATGTGGTCAGTCAGGGCGATAGTGTGAAAGTTAAGGTCATTGGCTTTGATGATCGCGGTAAGATCAAATTATCGATGAAAGTCGTTGACCAAGAAACTGGCGAAGAAATTGATCCCACAAAAGAGTAATGTGTGATCCGTGACGTTTCAGAAAAAGCCTGGTTGGGATATATCTCCTGAACCAGGCTTTTTTGAGAGTGCGTTATGGTGGGGTCACTTTTCCGGAAAAAGGCCCAGCTGGGGTCAGACTCTTCTCTTTAGATAGAACTATGAGATTGCGTTACCCTTTTTCACAAGGCCAAATCTTTGGCCATCGTTGCGCCGCAGCTTTGGCACCGGAAAATAGTTTGGCAGCGTTGCAACGGGCACAGCGGCTTGGTTGTGCCGGTGTTGAGATTGATGTCAGGCTTTCCAAAGACAAAATACCGGTCGTGTTCCATGACGAACGTTTAGAGCGCATAACAAATATCAAAGGGTTTGTTGCGGCGTATACGGCTCAAGATTTGGCGCAACTGGATATTGGAACGCGTTTTCACCCGGATTTTACGGGCGAAACGGTGCCCTCTTTGGAAACATTCCTTGCGGTTTGGGCAGAAACGGGCTTGAGCCTCAATCTTGAAATTAAGGCATCATCCTATCGTGAATTTGAAACAAACTTGCAAATTTATAAGGTTCTAGCGCGGTGGCGGCAGGGGCAGAAACAGAGATGGGGGCAACAGGGTTACACAGATATTTTGCTGTCTAGCTTTTCAAAGATCGTCTTGGCCTTTTGGCGACAAAACCTTCTCAAGATGCCTTATGCGCTCATAGGCTCTCCCCAAGATCGACGGCCTCTCCAACATCTGATTGCACAAGCGCAGAGTTTAGGATGTTGCGGACTGCATTTACCAGCACGCTTTATGACAGCAAAAACGGTGCGCACTTGCCATAAGGCGGGGCTTGGCGTTGGTGTGTGGACGGTGAATCACCCTTTGCTTATGCGGAGGTTACGGTCTTGGGGTGTTGATGTCGTTATCTCTGATGACCCGCAGGATCGGTCAAAAGCGCTTTATACCAACCTGCAAAGTCGGTGACTTTTCGGTTGACATTTTGCCCAGGCGCCGCAAGGGCTTAACCAACCGGTGATAGGTTTTATTTTTGTCGGTTGGTATGCACCGATGCATCAAGGACGGGCAAACCCAGTAAAAGCTTTCCGAAGGAGAGGCCCTTTGGTCGCTGGAGACATAAAATGATCATTCCGAGAGATATCCATCGCTCTTTTTTTGGGTTTGTCATTGTCTTGTGGTCTTGCTGTGTCTTGTCTGCTGTGGCGTTTGGACAAGATCAGGTCAAGCCTGGACAATCTATGATGATCCCCCATGAGGTGGTGCGGGCGGCGTATGGGGCGGATATTCTCAAAATAACAGATTTACCACCTATCCAAATTGAGTCTGCAAAAATGACTGTAGAGTCAAAAGCTTATGGTGATTGGCATATTGTTCATCGCTCTGGGAATTTCACAATTGTGAGAATGACAGATGACCGCGGCCATTCTCGCTATAGCAGCTATGTGGGGCCGCAAGCCCTGAATCAAGCGTGGTTTACACCACAGGCGGGGCGGCAAACCATCACAGCCTTGGCAGGCTCAGAAAAGCTTTTGCCCCCTTTGAATATTATGGCGCTTGATGGTGTTTTGCCAGATCAGTTGGGGTTTACCGTGACCTTTAAAAGCGATGGTCATCACGGTCAACGCGAGACGCGCACGACCCGACGTGTTTTAGAAGCCGATGTTATTGCGGCTATGATTAATGAAAAACAATATTTGCTCCGAAGCTTTCTGGTGGAAGTGATCACAGAGGAGAAGAGGCGCGTGAAACGAACACTTTCACGGGTGCAGTATGTGCCAATCTTAGGCATGGCCCTACAGGGGGAAAGAATTCTTCCAACGCGGAAACGATGGAAATTTGAAGATATTAGAGTGACCCCAGAATTCTTAAAAGAAGTGGCAACTGTGGCCATGCATTAGAGTCATCCGCGACCAAGCCTCAATCGCGAAGGGCTCTAAGGTCTTAATTCTTGCCGCAAAACGAAAGCGATCAGGGGGATCCCCCTGATCGCGCTTTGCTCTATCTTATTGAATTTGTGCAAGAATCTATACGCAATTTGTCATTTAATGGCTTTGACCTTGCGATAACAAAAACTTACGGCATTTTTCCTGGCGCACAGAAAAGTAAAATACTGCAATCTTTTTGCGGGAGTTTTTTTGAATTTCTGAATTGAAAAGAGAATTTCTGTGTATGACTCACGTTTTTTGAGAGATATTTTCGCATTCTTGCTAGAATATCCCCCCTTTTATTGGGAAAACAGACTATATTTTCAAAGAAATCAGTCTTATTTTAGGGTGTGACGATCTCGAAAAATGGGATATAAAACTGTCACGTTATGGTAAGACTTGGACGCTTTAAAAGAATGCCTGGCCTTAGAGCAAAGGGCAAAATGATAGACTTATCCTTTTGATCCGTTTTGCGGCAAAACCCTAAGACTTACAGCAGGCACGCAAGAAAAGCCAGTTTGCAGTATGTCGCTTTTATCTGCATCAGAAGACATGCTGTATTGTCTTGTTTTTGCAGCAGAATGCAGGGTGAAAGGGCGCTCTCTCTCGGTGAGCTTGGCTCTATTCTCTTCACCTAAGAGATGGTGGTGCCGCAAGTCTATGGGAATGATGGTATTTTCTGTTACAAGAGAAGATGACATTCGGGAACCTTCTGAAAATACTAGAGTCTCTTGTTGAAACATTATGGAATTTGGGAGATCCGGGTGAAGTCTTTGAACCCCATTGTCATGTCCGGGCGTGAAGTCCTGCCGCTCATCGAAGGCGGAAAAGGCATCGCTGTGTCCAATGGTGCAAGCTCTGGGGCTTGGGCCGCCGCAGGCGGTATTGGCACATTTTCTGGGGTCAATGCTGATAGCTATGATAAAGAAGGTCAGATTATTCCCCAGATTTATCATGGCCGGACACGCCGAGACCGCCATGAAGAACTCATCGCTTACGGGATCAAAGGCGGCATTCAACAAGCCCAGATCGCCCATGAGACATCCAATGGCCAGGGCCGTTTGCATATGAATGTGCTCTGGGAAATGGGAGGGGCCGAGCGTATTTTGCATGGCGTCCTAGAAGGCGCGCGCGGGCTTATTCATGGTGTGACATGTGGCGCTGGCATGCCTTATCGCATTGCCGAGATCTGTAATCGCTATGAAGTGCATTATTATCCGATCGTTTCTTCTGGCCGCGCGTTTGGAGCGTTATGGAAACGCGCCTATCATAAATTTTCGAACTGGCTTGGGGCTGTTGTCTATGAAGACCCTTGGCGGGCGGGCGGCCATAATGGTCTTTCCAATAGCGAAAAAGCAGAAGAACCCGAAGATCCTTATCCAAGGGTTCTTAAATTGCGGGAAACCATGCGGCAATGTGGGCTGAAAAACATTCCCATTGTCATGGCGGGCGGCGTGTGGTTTTTGCGGGAATGGTCTGATTGGATTGATAATCCTGAATTAGGCCCCATTGCCTTTCAATTTGGCACGCGGCCGCTATTAACCAAAGAAAGCCCGATTTCCGAAGATTGGAAAAACAAACTGCGGGCCCTCAAACCAGGCGATGTGTTTTTAAATCGCTTTAGCCCAACAGGCTTTTACTCCTCAGCTGTGAATAATGCTTTTCTGCAAGGGTTACGGCACCGTTCAGAACGACAAATTTCCTATCGCGCCGAAGCGGATGGCGACCATGATACGGCCTTAGCCATCGGTGCACGGGGCCGCACTGTCTATGTCGCCGCCCAAGATGCTGTGCAGGCGCAGGCCTGGATAGAGGCTGGCTTTCGCGAAGCTTTGCGAACCCCTGATGATAGCTTGGTCTTTGAAACGCCAGAAAAAGCACAAGAAATCCATAAAGATCAAGTTGATTGTATGGGCTGTCTTTCTGCCTGTAACTTTTCAAATTGGTCACAGCGCGACCCTTACAACACGGGGCGTCGGGCAGATCCTCGGTCTTTCTGCATTCAAAAAACATTACAAGATATTGCCCATGGTGGCCCGATTGATCAGCAATTAATGTTTGCGGGGCATAATGCCTTCCGGTTTGGTGAAGATCCTTTCTATAGCAATGGATATACGCCAAGTGTTGGAGAGCTGGTCAAAAGAATCACCCAAGGGGATTAAACAAAAAAGCCCTTAAAAGGATTCTGGTCAAGAACTGATGTGAATAGGCCACAAGTCTTCTTGATTCTGAAAAGCTGTTTATAGTCTGGACTTGCAAAATATATGTTCTATATGGCTATATTACAGCAAAGCTTATGCAAGCTCTTTTCTTTGCGCCCTCAGGCTCTATCGTGGGGAAAAGAAACCTGATGTTTTTTCATGTTTTTCTAAAAACAGAGAAACACGCCTTTTGTTGAGCATTTGCTTGTCGACATGCCCAAGGCAGTCACTTGGCAGCAAACGAAGATCTGAGACATATGTTTTAAGACATTGAAAACACATGTTTTAGAGCAAAGGATAAAGTGATCGGTTCATCACTTTTCTCCGTTTTGCGAAAAAAAACAAAACTTACAGCATTTTTCCCGATGCAGGATAAAAGCAAAATGCTGTAGAGAGAGCCACAGGAAGAAAAATGTTACAGGGTCCAACAGGTGATCAAAATAACCAAGATGATCGTCTTGGAGGAGAACCAGACGTCGTTGATGAGGCGCAGCTGAGTAGCCAATTGAAAAAAAATGGTTTGCGCCCGACACGACAAAGACTCGCCCTTGCAAAACTTCTGCTTTGTAAGGGAAACCGCCATATCACCGCAGAAACTTTACATGCGGAAGCCATGGAAAAAGGGGTCAAGGTCTCTTTGGCCACGGTTTATAACAGCCTTCACCAATTCACAGAAGCAGGGCTGTTGCGTGAAGTTGTTGTTGAAGCCGGGCGGTCTTATTTTGACACCAATGTTAGCGACCACCACCATTTCTATTCCGAAGTGAGTGGCTGCTTAATGGACATTCCAGCCGGTGAAATTGCGGTCAATGCGGTCCCAACTGTGCCACCTGGCATGAAAATTGAGCGCGTGGATGTGATTGTGCGCCTGACGCGGGACGACCGATAAGCGCTAAAAATAAAAACAGCCTAGAGTCATTCACGATCAAACCTAAGTCGCAAATGACTCTAGAGCAAAGCTGGTTA
>DDLW01000015.1 GCA_002340345.1 Alphaproteobacteria bacterium UBA2562
GGGAGCGCAGCCTGCGCGGTACTTGAGCGCAACTATGAAATCCAACGGATTTCATAAACACGACCGGAGATCAGGGCCGCCAGGCCCAAAACACAGCCCCTCTCAAGGAGCTTCCCGCCCGAGACAAATAAAGACCTCACCGCATCCCTCCCGACCGCCGGGAAGCACCTGTGACGATGGCGAGACGGTTTTGTGTGTCTGTTGCGGTCATGAGGGGTCCTTAGGGAGTGTGTTTATAAAACGAACGTACGTTATTAAAATTGACCTTTAAAAAAGAGCCTGGAGGCTCTTTAAATAACGAACGTACGTTCCAAATTTGAATCTATTAAGAAGAAAATCCCGCAGCCTGTCAACAAGAATCTGTAACCCTATACCAACCGACAGAGTCCTAGTTTCCAAAGGACAAGTCCCTTGCCAAAGCCTGTCAGGGGACGGAGACAACGTTATAAGCTTTACAAACCGAAAAAATACAATAATTGTCCGCCCGTCTTAACAACCAAAGCGTCGTGCCATGCTCTTCAAAGATTTCCAAAAAAAATACAGCCTGTCGAAAGACCAAATTTTGCTTGAAATTTTTGAAGATAATCAAGATGTCATCCAAGTCAAAAAGGCAAAAACGGCCCTTAAAAACCTTGATTTGATCTTCCAAGCCACGCTTAAGCTGAGCAATCAAAGCGGTTTTCAAGCCATGACATTGCGCCAATTGAGTGCAGAAAGCGGAATTGGTCTTGGGACACTTTATGCGTCTATTGAGAATAAAGAATATCTGGCCTCGATGATTATCAATTATGTTGTGCGGTCTTTGCATATTCTTTTTGCGGCATCGGAAGAGGAATATCAAACACCGAAAGAACAGCTGATCTGGATTATGAAGGCCCATATTTATTTGACGGAAGAGCTGCAACCTTGGTTTTTCTTTGCCTTTTCCGAAGCCCGGCATTTTGAGGAGATCGGCAAGGCGGCGGCGAAAAAGGGTGAGATCTACACCGAAAAAATGATTGCAGACTGTTTGGAGCGGGGCATGGAAGATGGCTCTTTTCGGGAGCGTGATCCACTGATGACCGCGTCTTTGATTAAGCCCTTGCTCCAGGATTGGTATGTGAAACGCTGGAAATATCAGCATCGGAATGTGTCGGTGGAGAGTTATGTTGCCCATGTGACGGATTTGGTGTGTGCTTATTTATGCCCTGGGGAATGAAGAGCCTGTGGTCTCTTTTAGCCCTATTGGCCAAAACGAGACCCGCCGTCGGAGAGATAGGCATCCTCTGCGGCGGATGGCACCCGGCCTAACGCCGCATTGCGGTGCGGAAAACGGCCAAATTGGGCGATGATCTCTTGATGTTCGATGGCAAATTTCAGATTGTTTTTGAGGGCGGGCAAAGCCTTATCCGGCGCTGACTGTAGGAGGGCTTCATACAGGGCGACCGAGCGGTTTTGATCGGCCCGATCTTCGGCATGCATAAAGGGGCGATAGAAACATGTGCGCTCGCTGAATGTGAGTTGCGCATCAAAGCCTTTCGCGATGCCTCTTTTCGCGATGTCTAAGCAAACAGCATCGCTGGCAAAGGCTTTTGCGGTGCCGCGATAGATATTGCGGGTGAATTGATCCAGAATGATGATGAGGGCGAGGCTACCCCTTGCGGTTTGCTCCCAGAAAGACAAAACCCCGGCTTCAGCGTCGTGGATGAGCGCGCCAAATTTTGTGCGAATGTCCGCATCAACCTCTGGGCCACCGCCCCACCACAGGGCCTCTTTGTTCTGTATGGGAAAGCCCTCGGCTTGTTCTCCGAACCAAAAATCCAGCACGGTCTCTTGCATGGATTCAGCGTCTTCGAGCTTACCATCATGGGCCATCGGGAGGCGCTCCTTCGAAAAAGCATTGGGGGCTGTTCAGCGAAAGATCATATTTCGGTTTTGTTCATGGTTCTTCAAATGCCCCTCTGACAATATGAGGGTATATCGTGAAAACAAAGCTGTCAAATCTTTCCATGGCCATTAAGACCCTTTAATTGAGAACATATATAGAATATTGCTTGACGACCCGTTCTTTTTTAAGATAGAACAAATAAGAACATTAAGGCGGGATCTGTTCTTAAAGCAGGCTTTCTAGAAGAAATCAGATCAAATGATGCCGTGATGTTCTCCCATGCAGAAGCAATGTGCAAAAACGGGTCTGGAGTGATGTTATGCGGCGGATGATATATCTTTGGCTTCCTTTCCTAGCAACAGATCGCTTGGCCATCGAAAAAAAGCCAGAGGTACATAGGCTGGCATCTTGCTTGGGCGAAAAACCGCAGCAACACCGCCCTCTTGGAACCGTCGCTACCATCGAAGGCCAGAAATGTCTTGCCGCCCTTGATCTTGCGGCGCAACAGGCCGGACTCCATGTCGGGATGAGCCTTCTCGACGCCCGCGCCCTCTGCCCCACCTTGCGCCATGTTGAATCGGATAGCCAGGGGGAAGAACGCACCTTAACCGCACTCTCGAATTGGTGCGAACGCTACGCGCCCTGGATCGCCATCGATAATAGCTTGGCAGACGGCGCCGGCGGTCTCTGGCTCGATGTCACAGGTTGTGCGTCTCTTTTTGGAGATGAAGAATCGCTCATGGCCGATCTCTTGGCGCATATGCGGCGTTTTGGCTATCACGCCCAAGCCGCGATGGCCAGCACCGCAATGGCCGCCACGCTTTTAGCGCGTTTTGCCCCGCAAAGCCTGTCCCAAACAGGCTATTGGGTGCCCGCAGGCCAAGATCAAGACGCGCTCAAACCCTTGTCACTAGCCCATCTTACGCTCTCAGCTGAGGTGAAATCCACGCTTCGCTGCCAAAATATTCGGACCTTCGGTGATCTCTTTAAGCTGTCACGCCAGGCCTTGGATCAAAGATTTGGCCCCGAGCTTGCCCAACATGTGTCACAAATATTAGGGAAAGAACCAGAAACGCTGAAACCCCGCCGCCCCATCCCCGCCTTCCATACCCGTGTGTCCCTGCCAAAGGAAACAGTGTCGGCCCAGGATGTCAAAGCCGGTTTGCGGCAAATGTTGGCCGTGCTCTGTAAAAGATTAAAACGCCAAGACCGGGGCGCGAGACGCTTAGAACTCGTCCTCTATTATCGCGATGGCCGTGTCAGGCGCAATTCCGTTGGAAGCTGTGCCGCCAATAGGGATCCTCAGACCCTTGAAAAGCTGTTCACAGGCCATTTTAAACATTGGGAAGATCACCCCGCCTCTTATCAAGAAGCGATTGATAGTCTGCTGCTCACGGTTCCTGTGACCGAGAGCCTGTCCGCAGACACCCCGCTTGAAGCGCCAGACATAAGCACAAAAACAGCAAAATATCGCCGGCCAACGGCCTCTGCCAGGCAGCCGCAAAAACAGGGGCTTATTAGAGCGTTCGGGCCAGAAGACTTTGGATCTACCGCCATGGAAGCGCTCCCAGAAATCGCGCCACCCATCCCAGGGCGTGTCCCGCCTGTCCGACTGCTGCCACAGCCAGAACCAATCGATACCGTGTCAGTGGCCGCAGACCGCCTTCCGGAATCTTTTCGCTGGCGTCAGAAATTCTATCAGGTCAAAAGGGCAGATGGACCAGACCATATTGTCTCCGAGTGCTCTACGGCATCGGACCACCCCCTGGCGCCGCGCGCAAAGGCGGTCTCTGCCGCCTATATGTCGCCGGCACGGGATCAGAGCGCGCTCTGCCGGGAAGACGCTTTTCTCTGCGCAGAAAAAGAAATGAGAGACTATTATCAAATCGAAGATATGGCCGGGGAGCGCTATTGGCTCTATAGGGATGGCCCCGTCGATGCCGAAGGATCGCGCTGGTATGTGCATGGGCTTTTTGCCAATGCTTGAGCATATAAATGGGAAATCTGTTGCCCAATGATTTTATCGGAAAAGCGTGTTTCGACAAGCTCACGGGCACCAGCCCCGAATTTATGGCGCAAAGAGGGATTTGTAATTAAGGTTTCTAAAGCGTTGGCCAGGGCCTCGGCGTCTTTCAGGGGGACAAGCAGGCCGCTGCGGCCATCCCGGCAGATATCCCGGCAGCCGGGAACATCGGTGGCGACCATGGGGCGCCCACAGGCCGCAGCTTCTAAAAGAGCTTTCGGTAGACCTTCTCGGTAAGAGGGCAATAAAGCAATCGCTGTATGCTGCCAAAGCGTCGCAATATCTTGGCGGGGACCATCCCAAAGAACAAGCCCGGCGGCGACCCACTCTTGGATTTGGTGTTCGGTGATGGCCGCGCCATTTTCAGGATCGATGGGACCGACCAAGCGTAAACGAAAAGGAAGTTTGCGCGCTTTCAGAAGGCGTGCCGCCTCGACCGCTTCGCCGATGCCTTTGTCCCAGAGCATACGGGCGACCAAAGCGGCTTCGATGATATCATCTTTGGGGCTGTCCTGGGAGGGTTCATGGGGCGACAGTTCATGGGATGCTGGGGTGAAATGCTGAATATCGACACCAGAACCACGGATCAAGGTGATCTCGGTCTTTTGTGACAGAATTCCGCATGTCTTGAGCGTTTCGCCATCATCTTCATTTTGCATCAGAAGAAAGCTGTTGGGGCGGTTGAGCAGCCAGCGGAGCAAAGGGGTGATGACCGCCCGCAAAAGGCGGGCCTTCGCTGTTTGGCCAATAAAAATAAAACCAAGGCCGGTCAAGGCATTAATCACAGAGGGCACTTTGGCGGCCCAGGCTGCAAGGCTGCCATGGAGCGCTGGCTTCAGGGCAACATGATGGACGATCGCCGGCGCTTCGCGGCGGTAAATTTTATAAATCCGTATAATTTCGCGTATTTCTTGCAAGGGGTTCATGCCGCCGCGTTTCCACGGCAGGTCGATCAGCCGGAATCCTTCCGCTTGAATTTTATCAACGGCTTTATCACAGCGGGCAACGACGACGACCTCAAATCCCGCCGCCCGAGCCGCCCGGGCCATGGGGAGGCGGTGGGATAAAAAAGACCAATCTTCTGTGACAAGATAAAGAAGTTTTGGTTTGTGTTCCTGGGAAGTCTGCGCCGCAGCCATACTTATGTCTTCTTTAATTTTGGGACTGTGGGATTTGTCTTAGGCGGATGGCTTAGCAGGCCATGGCGGAAATCATGTGGGACAAGGTCGTCCGGAGTCGATCTTGTTCCTCTTGGGTCAAGATTTTTTGCGCAAGGTCCATTGCCGTACGTTGGGCGATATTGGGCTTGCGAATCAAGAAATCTGTTGTGGCGCGCCGCAAATGGCCACTGCGATCCATGCCCCCCCGTTCATGGCGCCGGCACCATTCTCCTAGCCCTTCGGCACAATAAATAAAATTCCGGGCGCCGCCTCTATCAAGATAAAGCAAATAATGCATGAAGTTATTATTATAGCCGTCTTTCACTTTCACCAATCTCGGGGCCAGTTGGCGAAAGAAATAAGACATATAGCGGCGTTCATTAATATGAGCCTTTACAGAATCGAAATGTTTTCGCGAAATCATGAAGGCATAGAGCATATCGCTGATGCTATTGATCGGAACATCCCCAGCATAGAGATCCCATAAATATTTGCGCATTGTTTCTTGGAATTTTCTATCGCTGAGCATATCAGCTTGGATTTGGCCGACCGAGGCATCCCAAGAAAGCCGTATTTTTTCGACCATGTCTTTTTCTTGGTCATTTTCGATTTTGAATTTTTGTTCGGAGAGATCGTCTGAAGGCTCGTCTAAATCTTCAAAGCCCAGATCGATGGACTCTTCTTGCTGGGGGTTTTCTTCGGTTTCTGCGAGGCCGTTTGGTGTGTCGACAAGTTCAAAGAGGGGGGTTTCTAAAACGGTCTCACGGGGCACGGCGACTGGGTCATCCTCGCCAAAGAGCATGATATCATCATCGGAAATAAAGTCTAAAGCGGAAGACGGCCGGGGAGGAGCCCCTAAGTCATCAGGGTGGTTTTGATTTTGCAAGGTGAGGATTGCCTTCACACGACGATATCGACCGCTAGGTTGCAAATGGGCGTCGGACTCATCGTGATAAAGTTTGGGTTTAATCGAAAATCCTGAGCGTTGTTGGGCCCCACGTTGCACTGCCATCCCCTTTGAAGTATCAATTTTCTAGAGTCTTCCGCTTTTATAGTGAAAGGCTCTATATCTCTGTTTTCCCCGCAAAACGGACCAAAAAATTGGCCTTTGCTCTCGGATTTTTCCCGCAAAACGCATCCTGAAAAGGACGCCCACTTTCATGCGCTTTGCTCTCCTGGAGAGCCCATGTCCTTTCGACATTTCGAAAACGTGCCTTAAAATCCACGAGATCGACTTGTATTTTGGTCTAGCGACCTTATGAACCGGATTATGGTTATTTCTTAGTGTCGTGGTCCTTGTGCGCCGCTTCGCTGTCTTGCGTCTCTTGCCTTCATAGTTTTTGTTTTGGGGCTCTTGTTTCGCGAAGATCCCTTTATTCTTTATGAGGCCTCTTTTTATGAGGAGGATGTGCGCTGTGACATGAGCTGTGACGGTGAACATAGACCCTTTAAAAATTAAATTATATTTTAAATTTATCAGGAAATGCAATCTTCTTGTGCTTTAAAAAGCCGTAATAATAAAGAAAAGACCTCTGCATAATAT
>DDLW01000235.1 GCA_002340345.1 Alphaproteobacteria bacterium UBA2562
ACATTGAGGAAGAAATTGGAAGCTTGAATCTCAACAGACCCTAGAGCAAAGCTGGTTAAAGTGGCAGCCCCTTTAACCATGCGTTTTGCGGCAAAAACAAGATTATAGAGCCTTTCCATTGATTCAATATAAAAGTGAAAGGCTCTAGCCATGACCGCCGCCGCCGGGGGTTTCGATCACAAAGACATCATGGGGGTTTAACGTGACTTGGGTTGTGCTGGTTAAGATGTCCTCACGGCCATCGGCACGCTCAATCACCGTGCGGCCCGGCGATCCCGGCCCGCCACCGGCAAGGCCATGCGGTGCAATCTGACGCCGGTTCGAGAGGAAAAAGGCTGTCATCGCCTCCAAAAATCGAATCCGTCGGATGACCCCATTCCCCCCAGGGAAGGCGCCATAGCCGCCACTTTCGGCGCGAAAGGCAAAGCCATCGACCCGCACTGGCAAACGCCATTCTAACAACTCGGGATCCATCAACCGAAAAGGCGCTAAGGACGCCTGGATGGCATGTGCCCCCGCATGCTCTGGCCCCGCCCCGGTGCCGCTGCCCAGGGCTTCATAGACATAATCGTCTTGCGTCTTGCCGAAAATAAACAGGTTCGTCGTGCCTTGGGACGCGGCCAAAAGACCCAAAGCGCCATGGAGCGCCTCAAGAACGACCTGGCTGGTCTCATAAATTCCAGCAAACACCGCCGCTGGACGCGCGGGATTGACCACAGAGCCTGGAGGCAATGTCAGGGCCAGCGGTCTGAAAGCCCCCGCATTCACAGGCAAAGGCCCAGGCGAGATCAGGCGAAGCCCTTGGAAAAGAGCGGCCTGGGTCACCGTCACCGGGATGTTGTAATTATCTTCGGATTGCGCGGAACTGCCTGTGAAATCAAGAGATAGGCGGCGATTCTCATGATCCAAAGTGAGGGCAAGGGTGATCTGGCTGCCTTGATCCAAAGCGCAGGTGACCGTGCCATCGGTAAAGCTGGAAAGCCACTGCCAGACCTGTTGTTCCGCGCGATCTTGGCGCTGATCGATGACCGCTTTCAGAATTTTCGGGTCGTAAGCGCCCAGGCTCTGCTGGAGAGCCTCCAAACCATGGGCATTGGCGGCAATTTGCGCTTTGAGATCGGCGATTATACGCTCTAGCAGGGTGGCTTGGTCTCTCTCTTCCGAAGTCCCATCCCCCTGCAAAAGCGCCTGCACACTTTGCTCCTGAAAGACATCTTGGTCCGAAATCACCGAAGGCGGCAAGAGCACCCCTTCTTCGGCCAGAACGCGGCTTTCAAGGGGCGGGGCGCCTGTCAACCAGACATCCATATCCTGATGATGGGCGTGGGACACAAGCCAAAAGGAAAGGGTCGGCGGGGTGTCTCCTGTCATCCTAAAAGCCGGGGTGAGAACCGCAATGTCCGAAAGCGCACTGCCGCCAGCATAAGGATCATTGAGCATATAGACCCGGCCCGGCGTGATTGCCAAATCGTCTCGGGCCGCACTGGCCGCCAGCAGCGCCTTCACACTGGCCCCAAGGGCGGCAAAATGAAGGGGATAATGTTCGGTACATGCGATCAAATGGCCTTCTGCATCCAGAACCGCGCAAGAATAGGCGCGATTGCTTTTGAGAAAGGCCGAAAGCGCAGTTTTTTCTAAGACATGCCCCATTTGCCGTGGCAATGATGCAAAAACAGCTTCACAAAGAACCGCCAGAGGCAGCCCCTTCTCTTGCAGGGGGACGGTGGCCGTCTTATCAAAGGTCAAAAGCAGCTGTTGATGGTCGGTGACGGTCGCCGTCCAGCCAGGGTCAAGGGTGATGCTGGTGCCAAAATCGACAATCAGAGCCGGTCCTAAAATTATCTGACCAAGCCGCAGCGAGGCGCGATCATAGACGGGGGTCTCGTGGAACTGACCGTCTCGATAGACCAACCGTTGGGCAAAAGCCTCTCCTGGGCTGTCTTCGCGGTCTTGGCCGGGGCCAACAGCAGGGGAGCCAGCAGGAGGGGGGCCAGAGAGGGGCGGATCTTCGCCAATAATTTCTATGGAAACAGCCTCAACAATGACCTCTTGTTCGGCAAGGACAAAACCACAATCCTGACGATGCAGATCCTCAAAATGGAATTTCAGACTTTCATAGCTGGCAAAAGGCACAATCAAGGCCTTTTCCGCCCCCGCATAGCGCAAGTGAACATGGCGTAAAATCGAAACATTTTCTTGTGCGATATTTTGGGACAGCACTTCATCGCGGCCTGACACTGTCAAAAGCTTTAATTCGCGCTCTATTCTGTCCATGATAGCGTCCGAGAAAGGTTCGGCGATCGCTTTTTCGCGGATTTCACGAATCGGCGCCTGGCCAATACCAAAAGCCGACAACAGCCCCGGATGGGTCGGGATCAAGATTTTTGAGATCCCGGCGGCTTCTGCAATCAGACACGCATATTGCCCGGCCGCCCCGCCAAAACTGCACAGGGTATAGTCTTTTGCATGGCCCCCTCTTTGGGTCAGAATTTCGATGATCGCTTGGGCGAGCCTTGTCACAGCGCTAAAGAGAAAATAGCTTGCGATGTCTGTTGGGCTTTGCTGTTGGCCGGTGTCTTGCGCGAGGCTGTTGGCATAAGCGGCAAAAGCGGCCTGTAGAGCCTCTTGGTCCAAAGGTGCGGCACAGTCTGGGCCTGCAATCTGAGGGAAGAAATCAGGCTGAAGCCGCCCTAAAAGCACAGCGCAATCGGTCAGGGTGAGAGGGCCGCCGCGACCATAGCTGGCCGGTCCTGGATCGGCGCCAGCGCTGTTGGGGCCGACAGGATCGTGGGCGCCAGAGAGGTGACAGACGGAATTGCCAGCGATGGCGATGCTTTCAATTTGCAGCATGGGCGCGCAGAGTCGCTTCGCGGCCACCAGACTTTCAAAAGACCGTTCAAATTCTTGGTCATAATGGCTAATATCGGTCGCGCTTCCGCCCATATCCAAGCTGAGAAAGCGTTCGATCTTTTCCAGGCGGCAGGCCTTGATCGCCCCCATAACACCGCCCGCCGGCCCTGAGAGCAAACAATCCTTGCCGCGAAAAAACTTCTCTCCGGTCAAGCCGCCATGGGATTGCATAAAGCGGAGAGTCGGCTGGGAGGCCGGGTCATCTTGGGCGGCGGCCGACATGTCAGCGGGATCTGTGGTTTCTATATGCCGAAGGCTGCCGCGAATCGCCTCTACATAGCGTTGTAAAACCGGCGCGAGATAGGCATCGATAAGGGTTGTATCGCCACGGCTGGTCAGTTTCATCAAGGGGCTCACTTCATGGCTGACAGACATATGCGTAAAGCCAATCTCATGCACAAGACGCATTAAAGCCATTTCATGGGCTAAGGCGCGATAGCCATGGAGCAAGACAATCGCCACCGTGCGAAAGCCATCTTGATAGGCTTCGATCAGGTCATCGCGCAGGGAATCGCTCTCTAAAGGGCGCAAGATCTGGCCATTGGCGGCAATCCGCTCTGGAATCTCGATGACCCGGCCATAAAGAGGGCTTTTGGGCGCTGTCATGCCCTGGACCATCGGCTGGGATGGAGCGGCTGGGGCATGGGATGGAGCGGCTGGGGCATGGAATGGAGCGGTGGCAAAAGCGTCTGGAATCTCTAAGCTGTCTTTAAAGCCCTCTGTAATCAGCAGCAGGCAGGGCTCTCCCATGCGGTGCAAAAGGGTGTTCAGACCAAGATTTGTGCCGATTTTCACCATGTCCAGAGGGGCCTCGGGCGATATTTGGTCTTGAGAGAAATCCACGATCTGTTGTAAACCATGGGGGCTAAGGTTATCAGGGCGGTCTGGGGCTGCCGATAAAAATTTATAGGGGATCATGGTCCCATCTGGGCGGCAGGCCAGAATATCTGTGAAGGTCTCCCCCTGTTCAATCCAAAGCTGCCACCCTTTTGCGTTGCTTTTAGGGGCGTCACCGGTCGGGGCGTCTGAAGGATCGAGAGAAATCACAGGGGAAACTCCTTTAGGAGCGAGTCTTGGACGGGGGAAAGTGTGGTTGATAAAGCCACGTCTATCCTATTTGATAACGCACTATATGGGATGCGCAAACGCCACTTTCAAAATGATCTTTCGGGCTGGTTTTGACAATCTTTTTTCTGTTTTTTGCGCAATGCAACATAATCTTTCAAACCAAGTCATTGAAACGGCAAGAGAGATTGGTTTGGTAAGGTTATAAAGCTCGGACTTCCGCTGATTTTTTCATTTTGCACTGCACAAAAACGCTTGACAAAATAAGGCGGAGATCGCATAAATTGGATCAGCGAAATGATGCAGTGCAACACACACTTTTCGCTTCGGGCTGTGGGTCGCCTATCATTGCCACCGCTGACCATGAACAGAAATGTCCTGGCCTTGTGGTGACAGTCGTTGGTTGTGAAGGATTTTATCCCGCCCGGACCCATACGGATGATGACAATTTTTTACTCTGGGGAGAATCCAAATGACAACCGCAACTGTGAATCCAGCCGAAGCCTTCAAAACCATCGAAACCGCTGTCGCTTCTGGTAAAGAGCATTTCGAAAAATTCGCAAAAACCTCTAGCGAAGCCGCTCAAAAATCTTACGAGCAAGTCATGCAAGTTAGCCAAGAAAACTTCCAAAAAGCCTCTGACGCGACTTTGAAATCTTACGACGACATGGTTGCTTTGAACAAAAAGAATGTCGACGCTTTGATCCAAGCCTCTACAATCGTCGCGAAAGGTGCGGAAGAACTCAGCAAAGCTGCCATGGCGTTCCAAAAAGCCTCCATGGAAAACTCTGTTGAAATGGCGAAAAAATTTGCAACTTGCAAAGACGCCAATGAACTCGTTTCTCTGCAATCTTCTTTCACCAAAGAAAGCTACGAGAAATTGGTTTCTGAAGCCAAAAAATTGTCTGACATGAGCAATAAAGTGGCCACCGAAGCTTTGGCGCCTATCCAAGTTCGCATCAATGAGAACATGGAAAAAATGTCTAAGCCTATCGCTGCTTAAGAAGCTGAATTTTTAAGCATTGTATCCGTTTATCGGGTTCCGGGTCGGCCCGGCGACAAAAGAGGTCGCTGGGCCGTTCCGCATTTGGAGCAAGGAATCGAGACCAGGAGCAAAGCTGGTTAAAGTGGCAGCCCCTTTAACCATGCGTTTTGCGGTGAAAACCTCAGAGCAAAGGACAAAAGGATAGATTTATCCTTTTGGTCCGTTTTGCGGTGAAAACAAAGACAGAGAGCATTTCGACTGATTCAAGATAAAAATGAAATGCTCTAAGAGAGGCCAAAAGACTGTCCGAATAGGGTGTTTGCCTTGTAACCGAGAAGAGCCTACAGAATACATTTGAAATCAAATCAAGAGCCGTTTGTAATACAGTAGAAATTTTTCAGACTCTATGCTCATAAAACAAAGAACCATTGCAAAATGATGTCGTGCGCTGGAAAAGGGGCCAGAAAAAGAGACGCGGCAGAAGGCCTTTCTCTCACAGGCAGGGGCATGGCGTGCAAAACATGCTCAGGCAGAATCCTCTGAGCATTTGCATTTTGCAGCAGATTGCAAAAGTCCCTAAGATAAAAAGAGACTATAGTATTTTTACGCAAAAATAGGCCATAAAAACTGTAAAATGCGAATGTCCTCTTTATTTAGAAGATCAACATGTAACACCCCGCAACACAATGTCTCCATGAGGAATAATTTGAATAAATGGCAGAAAAATCGATTTCTTTATATTTTCTTTTGCGAGAATCGCTGTAATTGACTAATGTTTACCGTGAGGGGACAAACTGTCGCATAACCTTAAGGCTGTTGATCAATGCGACATTGCGGTTTCAAAAAATGTTGCGTAATGGGCGTCTTTTTCTGTTTGAAAGCGCTAAAATTTTTATATATTTGCTGTCAATCTATGGCGAAAATAAAAGAATCAGCCCGCCTTCTCTCCTAAAGAAAAGGCACAAGATTGTCAAAAGCCAGGCAGTGATGGTCGGCACAATGTCAAATATGTTCTGGGCCGCGCTTTGATTTAAAGGGTCGAAAAATGGCAAAAATTCTCGTCATAGACGATGATCATATGCTGCGTGAAATGCTGTGCGAATATCTCAGCCGCGCTGGGTATGAAGTCAGTGAAGCCGAAGATGGTGTTCAAGGGTTGAAGGCTTATACGGACAATCCAACAGATTTGGTGATTACAGATTTGATGATGCCAGAAAAAAGTGGTTGTGAAACAATCACGGAAATGAAACGAAGCTGGCCAGATGTAAAAATTATTGCGATTTCTGGGGGCAACCAAAGGGGGGCTGGTGATTTCTTACCTTTGGCTGAATATATTGGGGCGTCAAAAACCTTAGCAAAGCCTTTTGCCCTGAGTGAAGTCACACGCGCGATTGAAGACCTTTTACAAAAAACAGCTTAAAAGACAAAAGAACAAAGCCCTCATTTCGGGGCATGGCGCGCTGCTCAAAAATAAACAGCATTTCAAAAGCTTGCACAAGCTGTGAAATGCTGTAAATTTTATTTTAATGCTAAAAAACACCCTAAAAACCGCTCTCTATTCCCTCTTCGTCTCCAAAAGAGCTGGCGTCTCCAAAAGGATCGGCCAGGCACGCTCTAGAGCCTTTCATTTTTA
>DDLW01000236.1 GCA_002340345.1 Alphaproteobacteria bacterium UBA2562
CTTAGGGAATCACATTGAGGAAAAAATTGGAATCTTGAACCTCAACAGACCCCAGCTGGCTTTGCCGCTCAATCTGGCTTTTGCCAAAAGGTTATAAAATGAACCTTTATTGTAGAACCACAATGTCAACCCGATCGGCTTGGGGGTCATCGCTTTTTACCCCATAAGCACGCACATCAATACGGGTTGCGCGGATTCCTTTCTCAATAAGGAACGCTCGGACCGCCAAAGCCCGCGAGAGGGAAAGGCGTCGTGCGGACGCAGCCTGGTCTTCGGTTCCCGCCGCATAAGCTTGTAATTGCAACCTTAAATCGTCTGCTTGTGCAACGCTTGCAGCGACTTTTTCTAAGATCACTTTGCCATTTTCGCTCAATTCTGCTTCTTGTGCTGCAAATAACACACGCCCGCCTGTTGGGACAGCGGCTGGTGGAATATTATCTGCTGGCGTTAAAGAGGCCGTTTGCTCCATGGCCGGAGGTGCCGTTTCCACAGGAGGTTCTGGGTCCTGGGGGGGAAGCGCTGTTGGTAAAGTTAATTTTGTTTCTGCTGTAGAAACAGCCTCTTTTACGGTTTCAGATGCTTCGTCTAACCGGTCTGTTATGCCTTCTTCAGACAGCGTTTCAGCCTGGGCTGTTTCAAGAGCCTCTGAGGGGGATGGGGCAGGGGGGGTGATGGCGAGAACAGTGTCAGCCATTGTGTCTTGTTGTTCTTGCAGATTTTCGGAAACCGTTTCTGCCACCGATGTTTGGGGGGCTGTAGCGACGGTTGTCTCATTCTGAGGCTTTGCTGGGGTGGGATCTGGTTGTACCACGGCCTCTTGGATTTCGACAGCTGGTTCTTCGGGCGTGACCACGCGTTCTTCGACTATTTTGGGCTTTGGCGCTTCGGCGATAACGGGTTTAGGCTGGGTTCTTGGCCGGGGTTTAGGCTTTTGCTTTTGGACTTTGCGGGTCGGTTTTTGCGCTTTTTGCGCCGGCGATGCTGCGGCTGTCTTTGTTAAAGGTTTGGGCCGTGATTGTGCTGTCAGGGCCGGGGTTTGTCTTTCAGCTGCCGCTTTTAAGCTGGCCGCTGAAATCACCATGGTGCCTCCGCTTTGTGCGACATCCCCCAGGGCGTGCGAGCGCAATTTTCCGTTTGGTGCCGGTTTTGGCTGCGTGATGATCAAATCGTTATTTTCTTGTTGCTGCAAGATCCGCACAGCAGGTCTTTGCGCAGCGATGGCAGCACCGCTGGGCGGTTGTAACAGCGAAACATCTGTTGGCTGATCGAGATGGCTCTTCGGCTTTCGGTTGGGCGCAAGATGCCGGCTGCCCCCCCCGGAATGGGCGTAATGGGGGGATCCCTGCCCGGTGGGGACCAGGGGTTCTTTGAAGTCAGCTGGGAAATAGCTCCGTGGGCGGATCAAAGGCGCTTGGAATTGCGGCTTACTGTTCGCCATGCCACGATCGGGCACGGCCTGGCCTGGCGCTCTTTTGGCCGATGGCAAAGGCTGGAAAAGAGGTTGTCGATAGGTTGGACCGCGATGGGTTTGGCCATCGATCACCGTTGTTGCCATTTTTGGCGCCACTCTTGTCGACAGTGGCTTTAAGGGCCGAAAGTTCAATTTTGGCGTTCGTGTTGGCACGGCCCCTTGATACCCTGTCCCAAAAGCGCGGGGGGCAATGGCGGAATAATAGCCATTTCTCGTATTTGTATCGCCGCGTGGATTCTGATCGAACACGGGTTCGATATAAGAGCTTTGGGCAAAGCTTGGGCTTTCTAGGGCAAAAGACAGGATGGATGCTGTGCTGGCCAGGAGGGCTAGGCGCAAAATTTTTCTCATGGCGGGCCGTCTATTGTCCTGTTTCATTTTACACTGCCGGGATGCTCCCTGATCATTTTTATCGATTTCAGTCAAACTGTTGTGTGACGTCATATCTTATTCCATCCCGGTCAAAATCGACAACAAGGTGACAATATTGCCCTTTTATCTTGCGTCGGAAACAATATTGTCTGTCTTTGTTTTGTGGTAAAAGAAGTGGTTAGGGCCCTCTGCTTTCACCAGCTTTGCACTTATAATCTTAGAAGCAAAGTTTTAAGGAAAGCGCACCATCTTTGCGTTATGGTCGCTCTTTGGCGGGCTTCTTTCTGGTTGGCGTTTCCATTCTGCCCAATCCTGAACATGCCCAAACCCGAGCTTTCCTTTAATAAGCTCGAACTTTTCCTGAGTTAAGACTATATAGCCGCGACCCTACCGCAAGAATAGCGGACAAGACAACCGCTTTAAGAGCTCTTGCCAATCCGCAGCCCATAAAAAACGGATTTTCTCCACCGGTGCGGCATCAGGACACGCCTTTTTGAGGAAAAGACGCCCGCGCCGTCTGCCGCGCAACGATTTTAGGCCACAAGAGCGCCTATGAATGCATGACCCAAGCCTAGCTTTTATGGGCTTCTGCGAGATGTTTTAAAAGGGTGCCATGCATTTTTTCATTGGCGCAAACGATCTCGCCGGAGGTTAGCATGGTGTTCCGGCCTTTATAATCGGAAATAAATCCGCCGGCTTCTTTCACCAAGACAATCCCGGCAGCCATATCCCAAGGTTGCAAGCCAGATTCCCAGAACCCTTCATACCGCCCTGCGGCGACATAGGCCAGATCCAAAGAGGCTGCACCGAATCGGCGAATCCCTGCAACCTTTGGCATGATCGCATAGAGTTCTTTCATAAAGCGGTGGTGATCGCCATGGCCTTGGAAGGGAATCCCTGTTGCGAAAACACTCTCGCCAAGATGACGTCTTGCTGATACACGCAATCGGCGATCATTGCAATAGGCGCCAGCCCCCCGTTCGGCCCAATAGACTTCATCTGTCAAAGGCTGGAAGATCATCCCTGCAACAAGCTCACCATGGCGTTCTAAAGCCACGGAAATGGCAAAATGCGGGAGGCCGTGGAGAAAATTCAACGTGCCATCTAAGGGATCTACAATCCAGCGCTCGGCCGCTTGGGCATCTCCCGTTTGTCCGCTTTCTTCCATTAAAAAGCCAAAATTAGGGCGTGCTTTTTCCAATTCTTCTTTCAGAATTTTTTCGGCTTTCAGATCGGCTGCGCTGACAAAATCAGAAGGACCTTTTTTTGACACTTGCAGCTGTTCGACTTCTCCAAAGTCTCGAACCAAGCCCCGGGCCGCTTTGCGGCAGGCTTTTTCCATAACATTGATGAGGGCGGGGCGAGGCGGCATGGGGGACTCCACTGTTTTTGAGCCATAAAAGTCTTTATTGCGACGATAGCAAAAATCTTACGAAACGAAGAAGGGAAGCAGGAAAGAAACGTCGAGGAAAGCCATAACGCACATTCTAGAGCATTTTGCGTGATGATAGACTCACATAAATACTCTACCTTATTGTTTTTGCTGCAAAATTCATGATGAAAGGGGCTGCCCCTTTAACCAGCTTTGCTCTAGAAGGATGACGCGCCCCAAACAAAAAGCCCAGCTTGCGTTGAGACTCTTTTCTTTGGGACGGACCATATTTATGATCTTGTTTTTTTTGGCTTTGCAAGAGAGTTAAGGCTTTTTAGCCTTTAAAGCGCTCGACATAGGTTGCATCGGCTGTGTTGACCACAATTTTTGTTCCAGACTCAATATGGGGCGGAACCATAACCCGCACACCATTTTCTAAAACAGCCGGTTTATAAGATGAAGACGCTGTTTGACCCTTGACGACGGCATCGGCTTCGACAATTTCCATGACAACCGTATCTGGCAGCATGACGGTGATGGGTTCTTCTTCAAAGGCTTCAACCGTGACAATCATGCCATCTTGTAAAAAAGCGGCGGGTTCCCCGATCATGTCTTCATGCACCGTAATTTGTTCAAAGGTGCCATTATCCATGAGGGTAATGTGTTCAGCTTCCCGGAAAAGATATTGATAGTCTTGCTGTTCAAGGCGCGCACGTTCAACGGTCTCTCCAGCCCGGAAACGTTCGTTTAATTTTGTGCCATCACGCAAATCTTTAAGTTCGACTTGCATATAAGCTCCGCCTTTACCAGGCTTCACATGCTGGGTTTTGATCGCACGCCAAAGACGATTTTTATGTTCAAGAACATAGCCAGGACGAATTTCGTTGCCATCGATTTTCATTTCAAATCCATAAATATCACAAAACCAGAATATGGTTTACAGCAAAGCTAGTTAAAGTGGGCGCCCCTTTAACCATGCGTTCTACGGTAAAAACAAAGACAGAGAGCCTTTCACTTCCGTCTCATTAAAAGGGAAATGCTTTAACCCAAATGCCTCTTGTGGAGCAGGACCCTAGCAGCCTTCTTGCAAAAGCGCAATTCGATAGGCTTTCACGATGCAATTTTATCGAAAGGCATGGGGATACAAGAGCCCGCCCTCACGCCACAGGGCATTTTGGCCTCTTTCCAGTCTCAAGGGAGATTTTTTGCCTAAATTACGCTGGAAGACATCGCCATAATGGCCAAGATGTTTCACAATCTGCAAAGCCCAATCTGGCTCTAACCCAAGATGTTCCCCGAGATCGCCCTGGATCCCGATAAACCGCCGGAATTCTGCATCATGGGAGGCTTTAAGGCCCTCCGGACCAGTGGCTTTGAGAATAGCTTGGGATAACCCTTTCTCTTCTGCTAAAATAAGCGCTTGTAAAGTCCATTTTACAATATCAAACCATTGTGTGTCTTTTTCAGACACCATGGGGGCCAGGGGTTCACGCGAAATAACATCTGGTAAGATCATTAAAGATTCAGGCACCGGTGCAGAAACCGCCCGGAACGCGGCCAATCCACTTAAATCTCCGGTTGTTAATTGGCAATCTTGGCGCATGAAAGCATCCCGGCGCTCATCGCTGGAAGTATAGTTTTTAACTGTTAAATCAAGCCCCTGGCTTTTAATCAGATCTTGGAGATTGGCAGCGGATGTCGTTTCGGATTGCACACAAACAGTCGCCCCTTGGGCGCTGGCCAGATCAACAAGTCCCTCGGATTTCCAAGCTAAAAACCCTTGGCCATCATAATAAATAACACCAACAAAATTCCCTTGCCGCGCCGTGTCACGTTGTAATGTCCAGGTCGTCATGCCAAGCACAATGTCGATTTCCCCGCGTGCGAGGGCATCAAATTTATTTTTTGTTGAGATCCGCAATAATTCAACAGCATCAGGATCATCAAAAACAGCAGCGGCAACGGCGCGGCAAAAATCAACATCGAGACCATGACGTTCTCCATCATTGCCAACGGCCCCAAAGCCAGGCGTATCATCGAGGCTGCACCGCACAAAACCGCGTTCTTTCACCGCTTCGAAGATTTCGCCGGCCTGGGCGGCCTGCCCAATGAGCAAGAGGCCGCTTAGCATCATGACAAGAGATGTCAATCGGATTGTGAGGCTGCTCATGCTCTTATCCTTCTGGCAATGCGTTATCGCTCTTTTCCTTGACAGCCTTTTGCTGTTCTTAAGGGGTCGCAAAATGGATCAAAGTGATAGCCCTATCCTTTTGCTCTGGGTTAGAGCCTTTGCTCTAGGTTAGAGCCTTTGCCCTCGGCTAGAGAATGATAGAGGGAGGTGACGTCCATATGACAAAAAGATTTATTTTTAAGAAAATCCTTTAAAAGACCCTCAATTTTAAAGTTTAAATTATTTCTCATTGTCTGGCTATAGAGTCATAGCGTAAGATAATAGCGTTATTATCTGAGACAGTATTTTGCTTTTCTTGAGCGTTCGAAAAAGGCTGTAAGCTTTATATCTTTGCCGCAAAACGGATCAAAGTGATAAAATAATTCCTTTGCTCTTGTCAGAGCTCTAAATTTGATGTTTTTGATTGTGCATGGCGATGAATATGCGTGATATTAATCCCAAAAATGATGCTTTGCGACATAAAAACCCCGTTCATATCAAAAAACCTTATAAAATCGCAACAATTCTAGCCATCTTTTTAATCTGTCTTTTCACTGCAATTTTATTGACGGGCGGTTTCGCCATTTTATCTATTCATGGCATGATAACAGAATTAGAGAATCTCGAAAATGAAGATTTACGTTTGATTGATCTTATCGGTCAAATGCAAAGGCAAGCTGAGAGTATCGTCTCCCTGACCCCGGCCATCAATAGGGCCTCTAATCAAGGAGAACGGGAAACAGCACGTCAAAGAGTCGATGACCGCCTGGCGGCTCTCCTAATAAGCTATACAGAACTGCCTAATAAACTCCTTGATGTTGATTTGCTCCAAAAATTTACAGACATCGGGGGGAGTTTGCGAACGACATTGCTCAATCTTGATAAGAATGTCGCCCGCCGTTTAGAATTAGAAGAGCGTATTCGAGAACGGTATCGCGGCCTGATGGAAATGGCCAATATGGGCAGCGATGCTTTTCTGTCCGAAGACATTGGGCTGTCGCAACATAATAGTCTGATTATTGACCGTGCCATCGTCCTAGAGCTGGCTGCCGGTATTGCAACACATAGCCGTCAGGTGGCTGTTCTAAAAGAAAAAAGCCGAACCCTTGAAGCTTCTTTAAAAGAAACGCTTACAACACAACAAGGCCCCTGGCCTCTCAGAGTCCGTATCCTGCTCAATCATAAGGATCAAATATTTGATTTTAAAAGTGAACTTCTACGTGTTGACCAAAAAATAGAAAATCTTCTAAGCCGCAGCTCGGCCTTATCCTCCTCCAATGTGGGCCTGACAGGAGAATTGGCAAGACGGGTCGCAGAGGATCTGGCCGACAACAGACGGCAGTTGCGAAGCCTTTTTAATCAACTCTTGATTGCGGCAATCGCGACATTGACCATCAGCATTCTCACCCTTGTCATCTCCCAAAGATTCATTTCCAAGCGCTTGATTGGCCCTTTACGATATTTCCGCAAAAGAATGCATTCATGGGTGCATAAAAGACAATCCATCGATCCTTTTCTTGGAAAAGATGAAATCGCTGACCTGTCACGTTCCCTTGCCGATTTAACAGAGACCGTCACCATAAGAGAGCGTGAACTGAAGCGCCACAGGGATGCTTTAGAACTTTTAAACCAGCAAAAAAATACCTTCTTCTCGATCATTGCCCATGATTTAAGGTCGCCCTTCTCCGCCTATGTTGGTGTCATCGAGCTTCTTAAAATGGAGCTGAATGAAGACATGCCAGATAAAGACAGCATTCGCGAATATGCCGACATGATTGACGACACCACACAACGGCTCCTTGATTTGGTTGAGAATCTTTTAGATTGGGCGCGGCTGCAAATGAATAATGTCGCTCCACAATTCACAGAAATTGATTTAGAACCTTTGTCAAAAAAAGTTGTCGATCTCTTCCAATCTATGGCCCAACAAAAATCAGTCACCCTTGAAATTCATATGCCAGCCCAGACTTATATTTGGGCCGATCCTGGCATGGTACAAATGGCTTTAAGGAACCTTATTGCGAATGCTGTGAAATTCTCGCAACCGCATCAAATGATTACAATATCCGCTCATATGTCACATAATATGGTTTGCATCACAGTGCAAGATCAAGGCGTTGGCATTCCCCAAGACAAAATAGAAAAGCTTTTTCAGATTGAAACAAAAACGAGCACAGCTGGAACAGCCGGTGAAATTGGATCGGGCCTGGGTCTTCCCCTTGTGAAAGCGCTTATGGAACGTATGGGCGGTCACATCACCATTGAGAGTTCGCTTGGCAAAGGAACCACTGTGAGTCTTTGCCTGCAAGAGGCCAAAAAACCCTCTAGCGATGAGAAAATTGTTAAACCACGTCTCGCGTCTTAAAGCTGCTATAAATCACTCTCACACTATAGACGAGGATATGAATGTTTTTTCAAAATTCTTTGAAATATTTCATAAGTCTCTTTTTAATGTCTTGTGCGATTTTCCCTCTCAACGACGCGGCGGCGAACAGCAAGACGGCCAGCCCTTTTGGGAAAATCTTTTTCCAAGAACAGTTTAACAGCTGGTCTGTCGCTTGTAGAAGCCTCTCAAAGCCTCGGGTCAGCTGCGTTCTCCATGGTCTTGCCAAACAAAAAGACACCCACACACCACAAGCCATTGCCGTCACAGTCGATGCGCCCTTAGAAGGGCTCCAACGGGTTTCTTTTGCTGGCACAGACCCGATCGGCGCCTGCCTTTTGCAGATTGATGAAGATTTTAAACAAGACTGCCCGATTGAGAAAAATTCCATTCTTGTTTTGCGTGCAGAAAAGGCTAAGATACTACTCTCTGCCATGGCGCAAGGCGAAATCTTCACCATTAAAACAAAAGAAAAATCATTTTTCCTGCCCCTTGCCGGTTTTGTCACAGCCTTGGAAGCCTACCGCGCCCAAAGCCTCTTATTTCATCAATTGGCCACAGATCCCACTCTTGGCAAGCCGAACAACTAGAGCAAAGGATCCCCAATAATGGGTTGGAATGCAGATCTCTATATGCGATTTGAAATCGAGCGCACAAAACCCGCAAGAGATCTTTTGGCGGCTCTCCCAACAGACGCTTTTCAGTCTATTATTGATCTTGGCTGTGGCCCTGGGAATTCGACAGGCTTACTCCAAAAAGCTTTTCCCCACGCTCAGCTCGTAGGGCTCGATTCCTCTAAAGAGATGCTCATCAAAGCCCGGCAAGCGCTCCCAGATATTCCCTTTTTGCACCAAGAGATCACCCAATGGGTGAAGGAGCATGCGCAAAAAGCCCCGCTCTATGATCTGATTTTTGCCAATGCGGCATTGCATTGGGTCCCAGACCATGCAACCCTTTTCCCCGCTTTGTTGTCTTGCCTGAAACCGGGGGGCTTGCTTGCTGTTCAAATGCCAGACACACTTGAAGAGCCAAGCCACAAGCTCATGTCACAAATCGCGAAGACCTTTGCTTCAGGACATTATGGCCAAGACGCACAAGCCCTTAGAACGGCAATCGCGCCGCCCCAAGCCTATTATGACTGGCTTTTCCCAAAAGCGGCGACCATCATCATGTGGCACACACGCTATTACCATATGATGCCCAATATCCATGCCATTTTAGAGTGGATTAAAGGCGCTGGCTTGCGGCCCTTCCTCTCTCCCCTGACAGAAGAAGAGCAAAAACACTATTTGACTTTATATCATTACGCTCTTCAGGACGCTTACCCGGAACAAAAAGATGGGCAGCGGCTGTTTCCTTTTCCAAGATTTTTTCTCATCGCGCAAAAGTAAAAGACCTTAAAGGGATAGCTGTTGGCTATTGAGGTAATAATACAGGCCTTTTTTCGCCATTAAGTCACTATGGCTGCCCGTTTCGACGACAAGGCCATCATCCAGCACCAAGATCTTATCCGCATTTTGAATGGTGGAAAGACGGTGGGCAATAATGATCGCTGTGCGGTCTCTTAAAATGGCGCCCATATTTTGTTGGATGGCCCGTTCTGATTCCGTGTCCAAAGCCGATGTGGCTTCATCGAAAATGATAATACGCGGATCCGATAAAAGGGCACGGGCGATACAAAGCCTTTGCTTTTGGCCACCAGAAAGATTGACCCCCTGTTCTCCAATCACCGTTTGGTATCCAAGTGGAAATGTGGAAATAAAGTCATGGGCATTGGCAAGCTTTGCCGCCGTGATAATACGGTCCATTGGTGCATTGGGTTCTCCAACGGTAATATTCTCACGAATTGTGCCAGAGAAAATGGAGCTGTCTTGTAAAACAACCCCCATCTGGGCGCGTAAAGACCTTAAATCGACATGCGCAATATCAAAGCCATCAATGGTCACACGGCCATCACTGGGGCGATGGAAGCGTTGGAGCAAAGAAATGAGTGTTGTTTTGCCGGATCCCGAGCGCCCGACAATGGCAACCGTCTCTCCTGGTTGCATTTCCACGTGAATATTCGTCAGGACATTGCGGCCATCTGGCGTATAGCGAAAAGAAACATTCTCAAAAGCAATATGGCCTTGCACCCTTGGCAGGCGCACAAGGCTATCGCGGTCTTTTTCTTCTGGCTCCGCATCATAAATATCAGAAAGACGCTGTACAGACAGCAAAGCATCCTGCAGATTTTGCCACATGGCAATCAAAGCCTGTATCGGCCCCAGCACCATACCAATCAAAGCATTAAAGGCCATCAGCTGGCCCACGGTCATCTGGCCATCAATGACCAGATGGGCCCCATACCATAAAATAACAGTTGTGGATGCCAAAGTAATAACACTCGAAAGACCGGTCATGATCATCCCAAGCCGGGCGCCCTGGAAAGACTGCATGGCTTCTTGGACGATCATGTCTTCATATTTCCAGCGGGTTGGCAGTTCTGCCGCAGAAGATTTAATGCTTGGGATAAAATTAATACTCTCAATAAGCTTAGACTGGGAGGCCGCTGTTTTTTCAAAAAGCTTTTGGTTATTGCGCTTCATCATCGGCGTAATGATGAGGGTGAGTAAAATAGAAAGCGGAATAAAAAGCAGCGCGACACCCGTTAAATTCGGGCTATAAGTGAACATAACGCCTAAATAAATCACAACCATAATCAGATCGAGCGCCGTTTGCATGGCCTGGCCCGTGATCAGATTGCGCACTTTCACATTATCAGCAAAGCGTGTCAGAATATCGCCCACTTTACGCTTATCAAAATAGCCCATCGGCAAGCGCATCATTTGACGATAAAGATCCGATTCCATCCTTAAAGACAGTTTTTGCGACACATGCACCAATAAATATTGGCGCACAAGCAAGGTCAGGGTGGAAAAAACACCAACAATCACCATGCCAAGCAACATGATATTCAGCATCGATTCATCTTGGTGCACCAGAACTTTATCAACAATCATTTGTGTGAAAACAGGTGTCGCCAGACCAAGAAGGCTTAGAATGAGCGATGCGGCGAACACTTCTGCTAAAATCGGAAAGAAAGGCCTGACCAAAGGCATAAAGCGTTTAAGGCTGGTTTTTTGCTCTGTTTGATGCAGCAGCTCCTCTGTCGGAGTGACCAGCAGAAGACGCCCCGTCCATTTCTGGACAAATTCTTCTTTTGGGATTGAAATCAAGCCAATGGCCGGGTCACCAACAACAACTTTTTTATCATCGACTTCATAAACAACAATAAAGTGATAGCCAGCCCAATGGGCAATCGCTGGCAAATCCAATTTTTCTAATTCCGAATATTCCGTTCGAACCGCACGCGTGGAATAGCCAATGGCCTCGGCAGCAGCGGCGAGGCTAAACATATTCGCCCCTTCACGGCCAACATTGGCAAGATCCCGTAATTTTGTCATGGCAAGACGTTTGCCATACATGCGCGAGATCATGGCCAAGCAGGCCGCCCCGCAATCGCTTTCATCATATTGCCGAAGCCATGGATATTTGCCAAACAGCCCCTTTTTTGGGCGAATAAGGGGTTCGACGACCACATCTTCTTCTTCGGCTGTCGTTGGGTCGTCCCCGACCGCCTGGGGGGCCGAGCGAGAATCAGGGGCTGTTTTTGGTTTGACATGATATCGTTCGCCAAGGGTCTCGGCTTCGTCATATTGTTTGACACGTTCGATGAGAGAATCACGGAATTTTGGCGCCGTGTTGAGAAGTGTCTCAAAACTCACCCGATCAATGCGTAAAGACAGGGTATCTTCCACCGCCATGACAGAGGCCCGCCGGGGTTCCCCCAGGATCATTGATCGCTCACCGACACAATCGCCTTCTGTCCGCACCGCGACGGGCTGTTCTTTGCCATCACGCTCTTCCAAGACAGCCATGCCGCCTTTGCGCACGACATAGATATAATCGGACTCGTCCCCGCGTTGATAGACGATTTCGCCTTTGGTAAAGTCCTTTTCTTCTAAAGCATCGAAAAATTTTAAAATTAATTTGGGCGGCATCGCCCCAAAAACGGTATTCAGGCGCAAGAAATTGATCAAAGAACGATCTTTGGCCAGCCTATTGAAATAGGGCTTCAGGGCCTCATGATTTTCATAAAAGGTCTGGAAATCTTTTCGGTCAAAGCGTATGAGCACAGAATCTTCGGCGGCCCGTGCGCCAGCCATGCGATGCTCGCCCGTTAGGATTGCGCGCTCCCCAAACAGCTCCCCACGGCCAAGGGTGCCAAGGGTAATGGTCTTGCCTTTTTCATCTTCCTTAATAATGCGGACACGACCAGAATAGACAACATAAGCCGCATCCCCTTCATCGCTTTCATTAAAAACAGTTTTTCCCATTTCCGTATGGACAGGAAGGCCTGTTTTCGCAAAAGTCGCAAGGTCGCAGTCATCCAACGCCGCAAACATGGGCTGACGTTTCAGAATATTGACGAGATCGTCCAACATCTAGGGCAGATCCTATCGTGGGCCATGTGCAGAATGGATCGAGGCTTTTTGATCCGAGAGCAAACTCTTCATCGTAACAGCCTGCGGTTCTACAAGACGCGGTTCTAAGAGAGACATATTTTTGGGGGCACCTTCAGAAAGAGCCGCTTGCTTCTCTTTTTGAGCCCCAGGGGGATCTTGACCTGAGGGATCTTGACCTGAAGGATCTGGTGAAAAAACAAGGGCTGCAAAAGGTTGAAAAAGCAGCGACAAAAGCGAATGACGATCTGTTGAGATCTCCCCCACAGCGGTCATGCCAGGCAAAAGCGGGCTGCGTTCTCTTTGCACAAGAAAATAATCGCGGTTCAAGCGTGAACGGGCATTATAATAGGTCTCCCCCGTTCTGGGATCGACAATGGCTCTGGGCTGGATGGCCTCAACTTTCCCCAGCAACACACCATGCTGGGAAAAAGGAAAAGCATCAAATTTAAATCTAATGTCTTGGCCTTCTCTCACCTTGCCAATGTCAGATCCAGGAATGCGCAATTGCGCCACCAGGGCAACATTGGCTGGGATGATTTTAAGCACCGTCTCGCCGCGCTCCAAAATTTCCCCTTGGCTTTGAACAGAAATCTCAGCCACGACCCCGTCAATGGGCGCTGTGATCACAGCCAGATTTGAAGACAGACTTTCCCCCGCCGCCGCCGCGTTTAAATATTGCGCATCAACCCCACGCAAGGTTAAGAATGTGACAGATTTTACACGGTCATAGTCAATCTGCGCTTGGTTCATCGCACGTTCGGCGACCGTCAGCAAATCTTCTGTTTTCGCGGCCAGTTCCGTGACTTCGGCTTCTAAGGCGCGGGATGTCATGCGAATTTCATTTTCAATCCGGTTTTTTCTGAGCTCAAGAGCCCGGCGATGGCTTTCTGCATCTTGCCGACCAGAGGCTTGTGCCAATCTTGCTTTTTCAAGGGCGATCTCTTCCAAAGCCAATTCATGAATGCGCCGCTGGGCTGTCGCTTCGGCTTTTTCCATGGCCATGCGTTTTCGGATCGCCGCGATTCTTGTTGGCACAATCGAGCGAAAATCACGTTTTGCTTGCGCTAATGTGACCGCCGATGCCCGCAAAGCTGAGAGCATTGTGCTGACATCTTCTGACTGTAGTTCCACAAGGACTTGCCCTGCGGAGACGTGATCGCCCTCTTGCACTTTAATATCGCGAACCACGCCCCTCACCGCGGTCTCAACAAGTGACAATCGGCCTTCTGGCTTTAATTGTGTTGGCGCCTCGACAATATCCGTGACTTCGCTGAGCGCCGCCCAGACAAGAAGCGACCCTAAAAGGCCTATGATGATATAGACCAGCCCGCGTGCGATGAGGGCAGGGGGTCTATGGAGAATCGTTGCAAGGGGAGATTGTGCTGCCCGTTCAAAAGCGCGACTCTGCTCATGGTCTGCTTTATCGGGCCGTCCTGGCTCTTTTTCCGATCCTTGCCCGGAACCAGCAGAGAGAGAAGGCGTCTCGGACTCGGTTACAGATGGATCGGACATGGGAAAACAGCCTTTAAAGAATCGCAACAAAGAGTGTCAATGTTCACAAAAGAATTTTTATTTCGCACGGGCAGAAGAGAATTGACCATTGACCGCAAAAGCCCCAGCCCCATGCACAACGCATTCTCCTTTATCTTGTTCCCTCTCGAACCTCAAACCTTTCTCGCATTTCAGATCCTGATCCTGAGGAGAAGGTGGATTCGGCATCAAATCTCATCATTGATTTTTGCAAAGACACTTAAAATACGGTTTTGGCAAATACGGTTTTGGGTTTTTCAAGAGTCGTTTTGCCACATCCCCAATCACAAAACGACTCTTAGCATATTTGCATTTTTGGTCTTATACCAACCGACAGAGTCTACGACTC
>DDLW01000058.1 GCA_002340345.1 Alphaproteobacteria bacterium UBA2562
TTTCTCCCCCCATTCCCTTGAGAGGCTTTCATGACCCAGACGCCCCCCATGGCATCTATCCTTGTCGATCAAATAGAAGCAAAAGCAGGCGGATTTCTCGCCACGGTCACGTTAAATCGACCCGACAAGCTGAATGCCCTCAATCGCGACAGCTGGTTGGCCCTTGCTGATGTCATGAAAAGCTTGAATGAACAAACCTCTCTGCGCTGCATTATTCTGCGCGGGGCTGGGGAAAAAGCCTTTGCCGCTGGTGCCGATATCTCTGCTTTTGAAGCCGAACGCGCCTCTGTTGAACAGGCGAGGTCCTACGGGGAGGCTGTGCAGCAAGCCATGGCGTCTGTCTCTGAGTGCTGCCACCCCGTGATCGCCATGATCCAAGGGGTGTGTGTTGGTGGCGGCCTGCAATTAGCAAGTGCTTGCGATATGCGCATTGCCAGCCATTCCGCGCGTTTTGGCGCTCCTGTGAAAAAGCTCGGCCTCACCATGGCCTATAGCGAGCTGAAGTTAATTGCCGATCTGGTCGGCCCGGCCAATGCTTTAGAGATTTTGTTAGAAGGTGAGCTTTTTAAAGCAGAGCGCGCTTTAGAGATCGGTTTCATTAACCGTCTTGTTGCTGATGAACGCTTAGAGCAAGAAACACGAGACACAGCAGAGCGTATTGCCGATGGTGCCCCCATTGCGGCGCGTCTCCATAAACGTTTTGTGCGTCGTCTTCTCGACCCAACCCCTCTCACCCCCCATGAACAAGAAGAAAGTTGGCTGTCCATCGAGACAGAAGATTACCGCACTGGTGTTCAGGCTTTTTTGCAGAAAACAAAACCTCTCTTCAAAGGGGCATGATGGCGCGGCTCACCGCCCCATAGCGCTTTGCTCACGTCCTTTTCAGTGTCCTGTTCGAGGCTCGTTTTTTGATGATTCAGACACTTGCTTTATTGTTAGGCTGTCAATTGCTTGGAGAAGCCATCAGTCGCTTTGCGGATCTGCCCGTGCCTGGCCCTGTGATTGGGATGATTCTCCTCCTCGCTCTGTTCGCAAAGCTGCGCGATATTCCTGAAAATGTAGAAAAGACAAGCTTCGGTTTGCTAGAACATTTGTCCTTATTGTTCATCCCCGCAGGCACAGGCGTCATGCTCCATTTCGAGCGCATCAATGAGGAGTGGCTGCCTGTTACGGTTGCTCTGGTTGGAAGCACAATTGTTGGCCTGCTTGTCACCGCCGGTCTCTTTACACTCTTCTTGCGTTTGACGTCAAAAGAGCCCCTGATGCCCTTACAGGACAAAGATCATGAGTGAACCTTCGCAAGATTTAACGGAGATCTGGGTCTATTTGAGCCAATCGCCTCTTTTATGGCTCTTCGTCACGATTGCCGCCTATAGCCTGTCTTTAGCCCTGTTCCGGAAAATGCGCTTTTTCCCGCTTTTAAATCCTGTCCTCATTTCCATGATTGTCATTGTCACGCTGCTGAACATCACAGGCACAGGATATGATCGCTATTTTGAAGGCGCGCAATTTGTGCATTTCATGCTTGGCCCCGCCACTGTTGCCCTGGCGGTCCCGTTATTTCGGAATTTTCAAAAGGTGAGACGGGCTCTTTTTCCTCTTTTGATCGCCCTGGCTGGTGGCAGTCTCACAGCGGCCCTTTCGGCTTTTTATCTCGCCGATATTTTCGGGGCCAGTGAACAAATCGCCCTGTCTTTTGTCCCGAAATCCGTCACATCGCCCATTGCCATGGGGATTGCAGAAAATTTAGGCGGCCTGCCTTCTCTCACGACTGTGCTTGTGATTCTCACGGGGACATTAGGAGCGACTTTGGGCTTGCCTCTGATGAAGGCTTTTGCCTTGCGCGACGAAAGGGCCTGTGGTTTTGCCATGGGACTTGCTTGCCATGGGATTGGCACCGCCCGCGCCTTTCAAGCCAGCGCCATGACAGGGACTTTCGCTGTTGTTGGCATGGGGAGCAACGGCCTTTTCACAGCCATTATGGTCCCTTTGATTGCTGACACACTTTTATAAAGACGCGGTCACAGCAAGAAATTCTTTGATTTTGTCAATATTTTTGATGCCTGGAGCGTCTTCAACCCCAGAAGACGTATCCACAGAGGAGGCCTGTGTCACCGACACGGCCTCGGCAACATTGCTGGCCTTCAACCCACCCGCAAGCATCCAGGGGCATTCAAAAACACAGCCTTCCAATAAGCGCCAGTCAAATTGTAAGGCATTCCCTCCCGGGAGAGCCGCTTTCTGCGCAGGGCTTGGTTTTGCATCAAAAAGCAAAATATCTGCAACAGCTTCATAGGCCTTTGCGGCGAGCACATCCTCTTTGGTTGCAATGCTGATGGCTTTTATCACAGGCTTTCCAGACCGTTTGCGGATGTCAGCAACCCGCTCTGGCGTCTCACGACCATGCAATTGCAACAGCGCCAGATTTGTTTCTGACAACAGAGCCTCCAGCGGACCATCCTCCATATCGACGATGAGCCCCACCGTTTGCGCGCACTCTGGCGTGCCCCTTTGCGCAACGCTCTGATCGCGAAACCGGCACAGCTTTGCGGCTCTCTGGACCGTCACCGCACGCGGGCTTTTTGGATAAAAGACAAAGCCTATATAGGCAGCGTTGCCCTCTATTGTAGCCTGTATCGTGACTTCGTCCCGCAATCCACAAATTTTTGCCTGAACAGACATCAATGCCCTCGATAATTCCACAGATGATCAATTTTAAGTTGCTTGAACACGATAAAGGTTGTAAGCCTCTTGATCTCAGCGCCATCGTCTTAAGCCTGTCGCAAGGCCAATTCATCGGCGATCTGTTGGGCTGCCGCCCGCGGATTGGCCGCTTTTGTAATGGGACGACCAATGACCAACCAATTTGCCCCTGCCGCCATGGCTTCCGTCGGGGTCATGATCCGCTTTTGATCGTTCTGCTCGCTGCCCGTTGGACGGATCCCTGGCACCACCAATTGAAAATCAGGACCACAGGCTTGTCTTAAGCTGTTAATCTCATGGGCACTACAGACCACACCATCAAGACCGCAGTCTTGCGCTAAACACGCCAATCTTTGGACCTGTTCAGAAGGGGTCCCTTTTTGTCCGACTTGCGCTAAATCCGCGGCTTCAAGACTTGTCAAAACGGTCACAGCGAGAAGCATGGGGCGTCGGAATCCTTTTGCTTCCGCCTCATCAACCGCCCTGACTGCGGCCTCGAGCATGGCCTTTCCGCCGGAGGCATGCACATTCACCATCAAGGGCTCAAGCGGCAAGGACGCCCGCAAGGCCCCAGCAACAGTGTTCGGAATATCATGGAATTTAAGATCCAGAAAGACAGGCATGCCTGTTGCCGCCACCTGCTGGACCCCGGCAGGACCATGGGCCGTAAAAAACTCTTTTCCAAGCTTAAGGCCCCCGACGGCAGACGATAAGGTCTCGGCTAAGGCTTTCGCCGCCTCGATTTCAACAGTATCCAAAGCCACAAGAACAGGCGAAGAAAGAGTCTGGGCCAGTTGGGTCATAATACACTCATCTATTAAGAGAGATCAAAAAGGCAAGAGGATTATAGAGAGCCACTCAAAAAAAGGAGGATTTCCAACCACCACCCCCGCTTTCGACAGCCTCATGATCTAATCTAAAGTTAATCCCCGGCGGCGATAATAGCGAAGGGCCCCGGGATGGAGAGGCAATGTCACCCCGATTAAAGCTGTCTCCGGGCGCAAAAATTGTCCTAAGGCATGCCCTGCATCCAACATACTCCTGACTGTCGGATGCCAAAGCGCCTGCACCATATCATAGACAAGATCATCATCCATGTCAGCATGGACAACCCAAAGCGCTTTTACCCCTAAAGTGCTTATCTCTTCAACACCATAATATGTCTCAGCGGCGATTGTTTGTGGCAAGAAAGAAGGGTGGGCGCCTCGGATATGTGCGGCGACCGGCTCGGGAAGAGACAGCAATCGGATATCCACCGTTTGCGCTAAGCTTACAATCAGATCCGCAGGATAGCCTCCAAAAAAAATCATCGCATCAAGCTCATCGGCCATAAAAGCCTGTGCGGCATCAACAGGGGCCATGTAGAAAGGCTGGATATCGTCCAGGCTAAGCCCTAAAGCTTCGAGGATCAAACGGCTGCCCACTAATGTTCCTGACTTTTTCGCCCCAAGCCCAATCCTTTTCCCCTTCAATTGTTCGAGGGTATCAATCGCAGAGTCTCGCGGTACAAGGACCTGGAGCGCTTCGGGATGCAAAGCCGCCAAGGCTCTTAATCCCGGTACCCACAAATCTTTGAAGGCGGCCTCTCCTTGATAAGCTTCTAAAGCGATATCTGCTTGTATTAAGCCGCTTTCTAATGTGCCATTTCTGATTTGCTTGAGATTATCGACAGAGCCTTCTGTTGTTTGCGCCGCAGCAATCAATCCCGGCACACCACAGCTCCCCCCTTTCTCACAAGGTCTTGCCCCTGGGGGGTTGCTAATAGCCCCAGCAATCAAGGCGCCAATGGGGAAATAGACGCCCCCGCTAGACCCCGTTCCCAACCGATGATAAAGGGGATCTTGGCGGTCTTCTATTTCTTGTGCCCAAGCTTTCTGTCTTTCCAGAATCGGCCAAGCTGTCACGACTCCAGCAGCGGCAAAAGCGCGCAAAAAAGAACGGCGGTGCCATGATCCATAGCCCTCTCGTTGTTTTTGGCGGACAGCGCTTTTGTTTTTAGCCTGTGTCATGGCATGAAGGCTCCAACACTGCATCTGCTTTTGTTTATAACCTTATAACCTAACGAAATGGCATTAAAGTCCCCTTAAACTTTCATATTTGTCTTGTTAATCTTGTTTCCAGATATCAACAAATATGTCGCTTCAAAACGTCTTCACGAACTTCTGATGCGGGAGAGAGTTGCGTTAATCAGGGTTTTTAGGATATAGCAAAGAATGGATCAAAAGGATGGTACCGTTCTTTTATCCTTTATTCTGAACAGGAAACGCTTTGCGCGTCCTCCCCCTGAGATCCTCGCACAATTTCGGGTTATGATGGTTTCTAAATGGCATACGAATATCAGCCTGCAAAGTCGATGATGTTTTTCGTTGATATTTTGCGCAAGCGCCGCACGGGCTTAACCAACCGGTTATAGGTTTCTATTTTTGTCGGTTGGTATTAAAACCAAGAAAAGAAATTTCTCAACACACCCTTTCTATATTTTCTGAAAGACAAGCGGGAATTTATTTG
>DDLW01000296.1 GCA_002340345.1 Alphaproteobacteria bacterium UBA2562
TAAAAGTGAAAGGCTCTAGCGACTTCGTTTTCGCATTTTACCCGAAACATCTGTATCGAAACAAGTGTAACTTTGATATTGACATATCGATACAGACGTTTCAGTATCGTGACAGGCCTTATGGAAAAGGAATGTCCGTCATGGATGCATATGCCTTGAAAGCCCTAAAATGGAGCCGTACCTTAAATCTCTATGTCGAACGGCTTTGCGTCGGCCTGCTGGTGTTGCTCGTCTTAGATGTCTGGCTTGGGGTTTTGGTGCGCTATGTTTTGCCCCTGGACTGGTCCTTTACCGAGGAATTGGCGCGGTATCTCATGATCTGGATGGCGCTTTTGGCCGTGTCTTGTGGGATCTGCCATCGTGAACATATTGGCGTCCTGGTTCTTTTTGACCGTTTCTCGCCCTTTTGGCGAAAGGTCTGCGCCGTGTGTTTTGACCTCATCGCCTTTGCTTTTTTTGCGTTGATTTTCTTTTACGGCCTGGGCTTTGTCGAACGTGGCTTTTCGCGTTTCACCATGATTGCAGAAATCCCCAAAGGCTATCCCTTTATCGGCGTTCCTTTAGCGGCCTTTCTTGCCTGTGTGCAATTGGCTTTGGTGGCGGTGCATGATGTTTTCTCGGCCGATGGTGTCACGGCCTCTGAACGGGCGGAGATTTAGGCCATGCTGCTGGTTGCAATCACTTTTTTCGGACTGCTCGCCTTAGGCATGCCCGTTGGATTTGTGCTTGGGATCGCAGGCATGGTCGGCATTATGGATATGGGCGGTGGTCGTTTTTTGGCCATGGCCCCAGACCGTATGTTTTCCGGTCTTGATCTTTTTCCTTTCCTCGCCATGCCCTTCTTTATCCTTGCCGGAGAAATCATGAACCGCTCTGGCATCACCCAGAATTTGGTGAAATTTGCCGATGCTTTGGTGGGTTGGCTGCGCGGTGGCATGGCCCATTCGAATATGGTTGCCTCTGTGATGTTTGCGGGCTTAACCGGCTCTGCGACGGCGGACACGGCGGCTTTTAGCAATACTTTGGTGCCCGCCATGGTCAAGCAAGGCTATTCTAAGCCTTTTGCCTGTGCGGTTACGGCGGCCGGATCGATTATTGGCCCGACCATTCCACCGTCCACTTTGGCGGTGATTTATGGCTCTTTGATGGGGGTCTCGATTGCCGGTCTTTTCGCCGCTGGGATCTTACCGGGTCTCTTGATTTGTTTGATGTGTATGGCGGTGATTGCGGCGCTGGGGAAAAAGCTCAACCTCCCCATTTCCCGAGACCGCCCCAGCTTGATGGTGATTTTTAAAGCCTTTCGCCAAAGTATTTTTGCCCTGATCCTGCCTGTGTTTGTCTTAGGCTCCATCCTGGCGGGCATTGCCACCCCAACAGAGGCCGCTTCGATTGCCGTTGCCTATGCTTTGGTGATTGGCGGCATTATGAATCGTGGTTTCAGCCGCAAAGATCTTTATGACATGTTGGTGCGCACCACGCGCATTACGGGGGTGATTTTCTTAATCATTGCCTCGGCGTCTATTTTAGGCTGGTGGTTGACCTTTAACCAGATCCCCCAAGCCTTAGCGCAAGCCGTCCTATCGGTTTCGGACAATCCCAATGTGATTATCGGCCTGATTGTTCTGTTGTTGCTGTTCATCGGCTTGTTCATGGATATCAACGCCACTTTGATCATTTTGGCGCCGGTTTTAGCGCCGTTGACCTTGTCCATTGGCATGGAGCCTGTTCATGCTGGCATCATGATTATCCTGGCTTTGAACATCTCTCTGATGACGCCGCCGGTTGGGGCGTGTCTGTTTGTATTGGCCTCTATCACCAAAGAGAAAATTGAGAATATCGCGAAAGCCCTTTGGCCTTTCCTCCTGGCTGAAGTCGCGATTTTGATCCTGGTTGCGTTTTGGGAGGATTTGACCTTGTTCCTGCCAAGATTGCTAGGATTTTAAAAGACTGACCACCCGTTCCGTATCACCGCGACTCTGTGATCCTTAAAGGAGAAAGCGTAATGACCTTCCTGCGCACCGTGAAGTCTCTCGCCCTTGGCGCTGCTGCCATGGGGCTTTTAGCGGGAGCTGCCCAGGCTGCTGATGTGACCATTCGCATTGGCCATTTGAATCCTGAAGACCCCATGCAAAGCCATTCTGGCGCCATGACTTCTGTCTTTAAATCTTTGGTTGAGACGGCCAGTGGTGGCGAGATCGAAGTCAAGCTGTTCCCCAACGGCCAGCTTGGCAAAGACAATGAAGTCATCCAACAAGTCCGGGACGGCATTGTTGAATCTTGCATTTCTTCTGCGGGTGGGGTTGCGCAGCATTACCCTCTTGTTGGTGTGTTTGACATTCCTTTTGCGTTTCCAAACATCGCTGTTTCGAACAAAGTCATGTCTTTACAGAGTGATTTTGGGAAGAAATTTGCCGCAGATTTGGATAGCAAAACGGGTCTGAAAACTTTGGCGATGCTGGACAGCGGTGGGTTCTTTGCCTTCTCCAACTCCAAGCGGCCCATTAAAACGGTCGAAGATATGGAAGGGCTGCGCATCCGCACCATGACCCTGCCGACCCACCAAGCCATGGTCAATTCCATTGGCGGGCAAGCAACACCTTTGCCTTG
>DDLW01000126.1 GCA_002340345.1 Alphaproteobacteria bacterium UBA2562
AGCATTTCACCTGATTCAAATTAAAAGCGAAAGGCTCTAGCGGGAGATGGGTTTGTATTTGATACGATGTGGTTGGTCGGCATCGCTGCCAAGGCGGCGTTTTTTGTCGGCTTCGTAATCGGCATAATTGCCTTCGAACCAAACCACCTGGCTGTCGCCTTCAAAAGCCAAAATATGGGTGGCGATTCGGTCGAGGAACCAGCGATCGTGGCTGATGACCACAGCACAACCCGCAAATTCCAGCAAGGCTTCTTCTAAAGCGCGCAAGGTATCGACATCCAAATCATTGGTCGGCTCATCGAGCAGCAAGAAATTGGCGCCGGATTTCAGCATTTTTGCCAGATGGACGCGGTTGCGCTCCCCACCAGACAGTTGGCCAACTTTCTTTTGTTGGTCGCCGCCTTTAAAATTAAAGGCTGCGGTGTAGGCGCGGCTGTTGATTTTGCGCTTGCCAAGTTCGATTTCTTCTTGGCCTTCGGAGACTTCTTCCCAGACGGTAGCGTCTGCTTTTAAAGCATCCCGAGACTGATCGACATAGCCAAGCTGGACCGTTTCGCCCAAGCGGATGTCGCCGGAATCTGGTTTTTCTTGGCCTGTGATCATGCGGAAAAGGGTGGTTTTCCCGGCACCGTTCGGGCCGATAACGCCAACGATCCCACCGGGCGGGAGGCGGAAATTGAGATCTTCGACCAGCAAGCGATCGCCGAAAGATTTAGAAATGGATTCGCCGACCAACACCAAATCACCAAGCCGCGGTCCAGCTGGAATGACAATGGCGCCAGCTTCTGCTTTATCGCCGCCATCTTGGGCCAGCAATTGCTCATACGCTTGGACACGGGCTTTCGATTTGGCTTGGCGGCCTTTGGGAGAGGCCTGGACCCATTCCAATTCCCGGGCCAAAGTTTTCTGGCGCGCCGTTTCGGTTTTTTCTTCTTGTTCCAGGCGTTTGCGCTTTTGCTCTAACCAAGAGCTATAATTGCCCTCATAGGGCAGGCCCCGGCCCCGGTCGAGCTCTAGAATCCAGCCGGCCACATTGTCGAGGAAGTAGCGATCGTGGGTGATGGCAACGACGGTACCCGTATAGTCATGTAAGAAGCGTTCGAGCCAGGCCACAGATTCGGCGTCAAGATGGTTGGTGGGCTCGTCAAGAAGCAGCATATCGGGTTTTGACAACAACAAACGGCATAGGGCAACCCGGCGGCGCTCCCCCCCTGAGAGTTTATCAACGGGAGAGTCGCTTGGGGGACAACGTAATGCGTCCATGGCGATTTCGACTTCGCGCTGGAGATCCCAGCCATTGACCGTGTCGATTTTCTCTTGCAGCTCGGCTTGCTCGGCGAGGAGGTCATTCATTTCCGCGTCGGTCATTTCTTCGGCGAATTTTGCGGACACTTCATCAAAGCGGTCCATCAAAGCCTTGGTCTCGGCCACGCCTTCCATGACATTGCCTAAGACATCTTTGCTCTCATCGAGTTGTGGTTCCTGGGCGAGATAGCCAACCTTCACCCCGTCGGCGGCCCAAGCCTCGCCACTAATATCGCTATCGAGTCCCGCCATGATTTTTAAAAGCGTGGATTTCCCCGCGCCGTTCAGACCAATGACGCCGATCTTCGCCCCAGGAAAGAAAGACAGATGAACATTGTCCAAAACTTTCTTGCCACCAGGATAGACCTTGGTCAGGCCTTTCATGACGTAAATATATTGATAGCTGGCCATGGAACCTCCAAAAGACATGAAGCGGCAAGACGGCTGTGGCAAAAGATTCCACAAGAGGTCTCACAAGACGGTCCTCATGTGTGATGAGATGAATTTGATCTCCTTTCTAATGCTTTGCTCGCAAAGCGGCAAGAGCAGCAAAAGCGCAAAAGAAGCTTTTCTGGTGAAAAATATGTTTTAGAGACTCTTTTTCTGGCGCAAAGGGCAGGCAGATCGCCCCCTAAGAGAGAGGCGGGAACGGCCTTTCCAGGAGGAAAGAAGGCTCTGCGACAATCTGCCTCATTCTACTTACGCAAATTCTAATATTATTGTCATTCTAAGTTTAGAGCATTTTGCTTTTAATTTGAAGCCGGTGAAATGCTCTCTGTCTTTGTTTTCACCGCAAAACGCCTGGTTAAAGGGGCTCCCCCCCTGTAACCCGCTTTGCTATAGAGCGTCTTTATAAAACAGTGGCTTAATTTTCCTCCCTTATTGACGCCTTTTACTGAAGGAGCATCTCCCATGACGCCAAATGTCGGGACAATCGATCGTGTTTTGCGTGTCATTATCGGGCTTGCAATTCTCTCTCTCTATTTCGTTTTAGAGGGTGACATGCGATGGGTGGCCTTGGTCGGGCTGATTCCTTTGTTAACAGGAACAGTGCGCTTTTGCCCGCTTTATGCTTTGATTGGCCTTAATACCGGGGCGAAAAGCTCTCAATAAGCTTCCCGGAACAAAACCGCTGCTCTTTTCCCCCAAGAGCAGCGGTTTTTATTTCTAGGATAAAAAGCTTTTTGACAGACTTCTTCTCGAAAAAGTCGCCCCATTTTCGCGCCAGCGCAAAATAACAGGATCCACCCTCGACCTTTGGTGGTCTCAGAGACCCCTGGGGGGGACGTGCCCTTTGGCAACCTCTGTCTTTAGCCCTGTGTTGGATCTAAAGGCCATCTTGGTCTTGGGGCGGTGTCTAAAGCGTCGGTTTGACCACGGCACAGTTTCTCCCAACCAGCCCACGCAATCATGGCCGCATTGTCCGTGCAGAGCCAAGGTGCCGGGGCTTCCAAGGTTAAGCCGTAAAGGTGCGCGGCCTCCTCTAAGACAGTGCGTAAAGTTTGATTGGCTGCAACGCCGCCAGCAACGACCAGCGGTAAAGCTTTGTTTTGTGGAAAGTCTGTCAGGGTCTCACGCGCTTGGCGGGTCGCATTTTTCACCCGATCAGCCAAGACATCGGCTGCCGCTTGCTGAAAACTCGCACAGAGATCTTCAATATCGTCCTCAGAACAAGGGGCTGTTTTCTCAATAGCTTGCCGCACCGCCGTTTTCAAGCCGGAAAACGAAAAATCACAACCAGGGCGACCGACCAAAGGCCTTGGGAAGGGAAAGCGGTGCCCTGCATCTTTCTTACGGGCAAGGGCACGCAAAGCTGCTTTTTCAACGGCGGGGCCTCCAGGATAGCCTAAACCAAGCATTTTTGCTGTTTTGTCAAAGGCTTCGCCAATGGCATCGTCCAATGTTGTTCCAAGGCGCTGATAGCGCCCAACATCTTGGACAATCAAAATTTGGCAATGCCCGCCGGACATCAAGAGCAGGAGATAAGGGAAGGACACGTCTTTTTCAAGACGGGCACTCAAAGCATGACCTTCCAAGTGATTGACCGCCAAAAAGGGCTTATGTGCGGCGAGTGCAATGGCTTTGCCTGTCATGCTGCCGACAATCACACCCCCAATCAGGCCAGGCCCTGTGGTCGCAGCCACCCCCGATAAAGCGGCAAAACCGTCTGCACCGCTGGGCAATCCCGCCTGCTTTAAAGCGTCGAGAATCAGGCGATCCAGATGGTCGATATGGGCACGGGCGGCAATTTCCGGCACAACCCCGCCATAAAGGGCATGCAGGTCAATTTGAGACAGCAAAGAATGGCCAAGCACCCTCTGTCCGGCGGCGGCTGTTCCTTTGAGAATCGCCGCAGCGGTCTCATCGCAACTGGTTTCAATGCCGAGAATCAGCCCATCATCAACAGACAGCATGGTCTATGCCTATCCTTATCCTTGGAAAGGGGGAGGGAGGCCGAGTTTTATCGGTATCTTGGGCAAGATACAAGACTTTGTCGTCTTATAGGGTTATAGGGGAGGCAAGCGGAGAGCCCATTGCTCTGTGAGACGAAAACAGACACATCGTCTCACAAAAGCAAGGGGGCAAGATTTTTTTCTTTATGGCGTATCATGATCTAAAATACGCCATTTCAGTGGCCGTTTTGGTCGTATGGGATGTGTTTTGGGCTTTGCGCCAAGCGGGGCGCCAAGCGGGAAGACGCCGATCACGGCCCCCTGGATAGCACCGCTCGAAGTCATGTCCGAGCTTTTCAAGACGGTTCTGCTCCGTCCTATTGCCATGGAGCCGTGCTTTTTCACTTTGATCTGCGATCATTTGCCGAATGGCAGGACGGCCCCACTCGCAGTTCATGAAAGAATAGGCCTTTTCGACGGCAACAAGGAAGGTTATATGCTCGTGACGGGCAATAATCTCCGCGATGTCGTCGCAAAGCTCATCGCGGATATCGCAATGGTCTAAGCAGTCCTGGAGCGTTAACATGGAACGATTCTCCTCTATCGTCACCCTGATGTTTCGATTTTGGGGAGACTCTGAAATTATTTTGTTATCCCTGCAGAAAAAACTTCCCAAACCTATTGCAGTGCGATATAAGATAAAACAGAGTTTTGCAGTGCGAGATTGTGGGGGCGAGATTACGGGCTAGGCAGTGCCATAAAAATCTCGATGAGTTTTGAGAGGTTTCGCACGAATTTCCCCTGGATTGCCTTTCTATAAGATATAAATCACACCAGAAAATTGAGAGTCTGAGGGTGATTCAGTGCTTCTAGCAAGTTTTAACTTTTTTTTATTATCCTTATAATTTTGTCAAGAATAAGGCAAGAATGTGGCAGCCGCAGGTGAAAGCTCTGTCCGTTTGTAATGTTAGAACGACGCGATTTGTTACAAATCTTTGCAAAATATTAACGTTAGGGTTGGAAAGACGCTGCCTTATTTTGCTGCAGAATCGTCAAAATTCTTTGCAGCATGCTCTGTCTTGACAGCACAAAATGCGAATCTGCTTGACAGCCATGCCGCCCCAGACAAACTTTGGCCTCTTCCTTTTCAGCGTCTTTTCTGGAGCTGGAAAGACGCGCCCGCATGCATTGACCCAAATGAAAGAGTCTGGCGAAACTTAACTTTCACTTTTATTCTGAATCAGGTGAAATGCTCTCTGTTTTTGTTTTTTTCCGCAAAACGCACCAAGAGGATGGACCCATCCTTTTGCCTTTAAGGTCTTGTTTATAATGTCTGTGTCTTCCCCTCGTTTGCGTATTGGTACACGTGGTAGCCCTCTTGCCCTCGCACAAGCGCATGAAATGCGTGATCGTTTGGCGGCAGCGCATCCTGACCTCGCCGAGGATGGTGCGATCAGTTTGACTATTATCAAAACAAGTGGTGATAAAATTCTCGACCGCCCCTTGGCAGAGGTGGGCGGTAAAGGCTTGTTTACGAAAGAAATCGAAGAAGCCCTGCTCGCCAAAGAGATCGATATTGCCGTCCATTCGATGAAAGATGTTCCAACATGGTTCCCAGATGGGCTGGTTGTGGATTGTATTTTGCCGCGTGAAGACCATCGGGATGCTTTTTTTGCGCGGGATGTCACATCTTTGGCGGATCTCCCCCAGGGGGCAAAAGTGGGGACATCCTCCTTGCGGCGGCAAGCGTTACTCCTCCGGGCCCGCCCCGATTTGACGATTGTCTCTTTGCGCGGCAATGTGCAAACGCGGATGAAAAAATTGGCAGAAGGACAAGTGGATGCGACCTTGCTGGCCATGGCTGGCTTGCGGCGCCTTGGTCTTGCTGATCAGGCGCAAAGTGTCCTCGCGCCCGAAGAGGTTCTGCCCGCCGTGGCCCAAGGGGCGATTGGGATCGAAAGACGTTGTGAGGATACAGAAACCGCCGCGCGTCTTGCCCCTCTTCACCATGCAGAAAGTGGCATCAGGGTTGCCGCAGAACGCGCGGTCTTGGCAAAGTTGGATGGATCTTGTCGCACCCCGATTGCAGCGCTGGCACTCATACAGCCTGGGGACACGCTTTGGCTACGGGCGATTCTTGCCAAGCCCGATGGTCGTGACGCGATCGCAGGGGATCGGGTTGGGCCTCTGGGGGATGCGATTGCGATGGGGGATGATCTTGGGGACGAGCTGAAGGCGAAAGCAGGGCCAGGATATCTATAAGAACAGGATTATTTTTCGCTGACGCGAAAATGGGGGGCGACTTTTTCGAGAAAAAGTCTTTCAAAAAGCTTTTTAAGGGGGGCTTGTTTAGGGCCCCCCTCAAGAGCGCGTTAGGAATTTGTCTCAAGCTTGGCGAGTTTTTGGATCCAGGGGGGGATAGCAAAGGCCCCAAAATGTACTTCTGGAGAATATTGCCGCATGTCAGGGCTGGCTTTTAAAGCCTCTGTCGTGTCCAAACGTTTGCGGAGTTCTTCAACGGGAACATGGCGCTTCGCCGCATCATCGGTGGCCCAGCCGAAAGCCATATGCCCACCAACATAGGTTGGGATGGGCGCGACAAAGAACCAGACATCTTTAAAGTGCGGGCGGAGATTATTGGGGATCATGTCCAGCTCGTCGGGCTGGAAATAGGGCACGCCAGATTGGGTGATGAGAATCCCCCCTTCTGTGAGGCAGCGTTTACATTGGCCATAAAAGCTTTCTGTGAACAGGACAGCGCCTGGCCCCACAGGATCGGTAGAATCGACAATCACAACGTCAAAGCGTTCGTCTGTTTCAGCGGTATATTTTAAGCCATCTTCGATAATCAATTCAAAGCGGGGGTCTTGAAAGGCGCCACCATTCAAGCTGGGGAGATATTTCTCGGAAAGGTCAACGACATAGCGGTCGATTTCGACCATGGTGACCTTTTCAATGGTTTTATGTTTTAAAGCTTCGCGGGCAGTGCCGCCATCGCCGCCGCCAATGATTAAGACTTTTTTTGCGTTTCCATGGCCAATGATCGGCATATGGGCGATCATCTCATGATAAATAAATTCATCGCTTTCTGTGGTTTGGACAATGTTATCAAGGGCTAGGACACGGCCACAGCGGTCTGATTGGAAAATAATCATATCCTGATGATCCGTTTTATCGCGGAACAGGATTTCTTTAATTTCAATCGTTTGGCGCCAGTTATGATGTAGTGTTTCCTCAAACCATTCCATATGGCGTGATCCTCTCGTAGATGTCTCTATGCAACATGATTTCAGCAAAGCGGCGAGACGGTGAGAGAAAAACAGGATTCTGTCAATCTTTGTCTGATGAAATTTGACCTTTTCAAAAATAAAAAGCTTATTTTATTGCTTTTTAGAGAAAAGATGTTGAATCTGACACGCACTTCTCCAACATTAGCTATGGATGATTGCATATCAACGCCATTCGCGGCATTGTCCTTTTGACCTAAGGCAAAGTGAAAAGCCTCTATGATATGGTTTTGTCTTATGTGAAAGAGCCGCATTGCGCATTTACAGTATTTTGCTTTTATCCTAGAGTAAGGGAAATACTGTATATCTTTGGTTTTGCTGCAAAATGCATGGTTGAAAGTGACTCGACTTTAAACCAGCTTTGCTCTAAAAAAACATGTTTCACGCCTTTTGAAGCCGTTCAAAGGGCCAAACTTTTGATAAAGGGGAAAGTAACCATGGCGATTGGACCCGACCGCCGCACGATGTCGCGGGCCCAGGCAGCGAATGCTGATATTGACGTTGGCCTGCGCAATTACATGCTAGGCGTCTACAATTATATGTGCCTCGGTGTCGCGCTGACCGGAGTCTTGGCTTACCTGATCTCTAGCAACCCTGCCCTTGTGCAAACCGTTGCTGGGGGCCCATTCAAATGGGTGCTGTTTATCGGCATTTTGGCACTTGGCTGGTTCTCTGGCAAAATTATCATGACCGGCAATATGATTGTCGCCCAGGGCGCATTTTGGCTTTATGCGTCGATGTGGGGCGCTTTATTGGCGCCGATGTTCCTGATCTATACGGACACCAGTATTGCGCGGACATTCTTCATCACCGCGGGCATGTTTGGCGCGACCAGCCTCTATGGCTATACGACCAAACGTGACCTTGCACCGATGGGCAAATTCTTGATGATGGCCACCATTGGCATTTTGATCGCGTTGTTGGTCAATATGTTCTTGTTGGAAAGCTCTGGCTTCCACTTCATCTTGTCCATCGTGATTGTTTTGGTCTTCGCTGGCCTGACAGCTTATGAAACCCAAGCGATCAAAGAAGCCTACTATGAGGGCGATGATCAAGAGCTGCAAACGCGCAAATCCATCATGGGCGCTTTCATGCTCTATGGCAGCTTCATCACCATGTTTGTGTGGTTGCTGCAACTCTTTGGGGTCATGGAAGAGTAAGTGACCTTTCAAAGTCTTGGTTGCCAAAGCATTTTGCTTTTAGAGCGCATGTCCCATAAAATGATCAAAGGGCATGCGCTCTCTCTTATTGAATTTGCGCAAGGATCCCCAAGGACTTCTGGGCGTAATTTAAGCAGCAAATGACTTTGGCCTCCCGAGGCACAAAAAACCCCTTGAAACA
>DDLW01000121.1 GCA_002340345.1 Alphaproteobacteria bacterium UBA2562
ACTAAGTGGAAGCGCAGTGGAAGCAGCAAGCCGCGAAATAGGGCGAAAGTCGTGATAGACTTACTCGCAACAAGGTTGTATTTTGCTATAGATTTTTTAGTTCCTTCAATGGTCAAAACCCGTTTGCCTCGCCAATCTCTTTGGGGAGAAGCAGCTTTCGGCTTCCGTCCGAATTTATAGGGCGGGGATCTAAACAGAATAAAAATACTTTGCTTGATTTTTCAAACTGGCTAAGTTGTTTGTCACCTGGGAAACCTTCACCAGCAATAAAAGATGAAGAATAATTTATTGAGTGCTTTTTAGGTGCCTGCTCTGCCTCGGCTTTGAAAAAATATTTAAGAGTATCCACAGATAATTCTATACATTCTCCGTTTTTATTGTTCCCAATCAGCACCTCATTCAAAAATCCAGTAATAACAACAATCTTATTTTGCGCTGGATTTTGAAAGTACCCAGATCGACTTGCTAAATCAATAAAGGACTGCTCATAGTTCGACTCTTGCCCACCTATTTTAAGAGTATGGTTTCTCCTTTCGCTGCTTTCCATTCTATCCCAAGCCTCGACAACTTCTTGAAGTGATCCATAAATCGGAGGATTGCCTTCGCCAGATTTAGAAACAAGAATATGCAATTTTTCTTCGTCTGACATAATATTTTCAACCTCTGCTGATGAGCGACAGGCTGTTAGTTTTCCCAAAATATTAGGAATAGGGAACTGATTCGTATACGCCTCACTATATTTTGGGGAGCCACCCTCAGACTGTCCCGAATCTTCCTTAAAAAAGGCGCAATTAGGGGCATGGAGACTCTTTGTTCCTTTTTCTGGTTTTCTTCTGAAAAAGCACAAGTCATTCTTTGATCTGGCTGGCACCACAATTTTCAAGCATCTTTCGTCAGTGCAAACAAAATGATACCGATCTTTGAAAAAACGAGCTGTCTTTGCATGCATCCGGGTATCAGTTTCGATGCAATACGCATATTCAAGCACTTTATCGAGCATACGTTCTTCCTAGAAGCTGGATAGCTTTTAGTAAAAGCGTCTTTGCTGTTGCTACAACCAAAATCACACATAGAAAGTCTGGGAATAAAAACCATTCGAAACGTATGGGACAAATCCACTCCTTTCGCCATTGCACTCGAACGCTATGCGCCATCCCAGGTTTGGGAAGATTATCAGGACGATCTAGCAGCTATGCGGAACCCAGATCTTTTGATGAAACGCCTTGCGGAGCGTGCCGACAATCCCGAACTTGCTGAATTTCATAAGCAGAACAAAGGTGTCCCCATTGCTATGCTGCCCGCATTAATGGCGACCCTAGGCGGGGCCTTTGGTTTGTTCCGCAAACCTGTTGAGAGAGCTGTCGAAGATCGGATTTTCTCAGGGGAGCTTATCGGCATTGGTTTTTCTGAACCACGCTGCCCGGATGAGGCGCCCCATGTGATTGAACGCGATGTATGGCTTGGCAAAGTGCAATAGGACAAGGACCGGCTAGAAGGGGACGGGCTGGCCTTCTGCGCCGTGCGTCTTTTGCCCGCCACAGACCTACCAGCGAGTGGACCGCCACAATCCGAGGAGGATGCCGTCGAATTGTCCCTGGTTTCGACTAAGCCTGATATAAGAAAGCCAAGAGGCCGCCCCACTGTGGTTCCCCAAATCGAAGCTGCCTATAAAGCGCTACTGAAAGACGGAGCGATTGACTTTGCTAAGTCCTTTTCCAATCTGAACCAGCCGCTGATAGACCAAATGTGCGCCCAAGATCCTGACAATACCGTCTATTATCAAATGCTTGATGAAAGCACTTTGCGCAAGGCGGTCGGAGGGCGTTTTAAACAGGACAAAGCGAAAAATAAATCCGGATAAAATATTTTATCCTTTTATCCTATTATTTTTCCGGTTTTTCTTCGGTCATTAGCCACGCCCATCAACGCCGCATTGTCTGCAACAACGATGGGAAGACATCAATGACCAATATCCAAGACCATGATTATCTGAACAGCTTGATCGGCGAGAAAGATGCCGCCGCCTTTTTGGTATATTCCGTTCGCGCCTTGCAGAATTGGCGGGTGCGTGGGGGTGGGCCGCGTTTTGTGAAGGTCTCGGGCCGATCCGTACGCTATCGCCGCCATGATTTGAATGCTTGGGCCGATGCCTTGACTGTGACCAGCACTTCGGAATGGGAGGGCTGAGCCATGGGAGGTATTCAATACACGGTAACAAGGGGCCGGGACGGTGATTTCAGGCCTCGCTATGGCCAAAACTCCAATCTTAATTTCCAAGCGGTTAATCGTGCCGCTTTGGTCTGCTTACCTGATCTTTTGGCCCAATGGTTGCCTGATGGGAGTCGCGAAGGGGCCGAATGGGTTGCGAGAAACCCCTTGCGCCCTGAGCGCCGCGACGGTAATCATGGGGCATCATAGAAGCGCTAAGGCGCCTGGATGCCCTCACAGCGATTCCAGACGGCCCGTGTAGTCTGGTTCCTGGGGTGGTTCGCCTCCAAGACCTTGCCGCTGATCTGTTCGCCATTTGGCGTGAGGTCCATGCCCGAAACCAACCCGATGGCTCTCTGGCCAGTCATTGGGGAAAGATGTCGGGTTTGTGTTTGCGTCTCGCCCTGGTCTTGAAATTGCTGTGGTGGTCCGCAGAAGGTGATGACAGTTCGCCCTTTGTGGTCACGGTCCCCGCGATCAAGGCCGCTATTACCTTCTTGAACCACTACGCCAAACCCATGGCCCTGCGCGTCTTGGGCGCCGCCGCCATACCCCAGGCCGACAAAGGCGTAGCGATCCTGGCTCACCATATCCAAACTGAAGCCCTTACCCGGATCAACGCCCGCATAGTGCAAAGAACCGCGAGTCTTCCCCGTCTCCGTGATGTCGACAGCCTAAAAGCGGCCCTGGCCGTGCTAGAAGACACCAACTGGCTCCAACCTGACGGCGTACGAGCTGGGGGCGGCAAAGGCCGAAAATCCAGCGATTACGCGGTGAACCCCGCTGTTCTATCTGGCTGCAACAAGTCCCTCTCCTTTCGGAATGCTTGAGGGGTGGGGGCTATTGGCGCTATTGTCACTGTCGTCATTCGGATTTGACTGAATTGCCGACCTTAATTTATCTGGGCTTCTGGATGACGTAGCATCATTCAACGCAATATTTTGGTAAGAAATTTTCTGAAGAGGTGAACCGTAATGGATTACAAAGTACCTTCTGAAAACAAACGACCAAAGTGCTTCGTTATCAGGCCTTTTTCTAGGTCACTTCAAAATATTTGGGATCTAGTAATTCAGCCAGCAGCAGATACGGCCGGGTATTTTGTATTCGATGCAGCAGAGTCAAATCATGGGCTAGATGTTATACATCGTGATATTTCCAGGTCCATTTGGGAAGCAGATGTTATTGTTGCTTTAATCAGCGGTAGAAATCCCAACGTATTTTATGAGCTTGGGTTGGCTCATGCGGCCAAAAAAACAGTAGTTATGATGATTGATAAGGAAGAACAAGCGCCTTTTGACATAGCGCATATAAGATTTTTACAATACGATCTTGAGTGCTTGAAAGAAGCGCGAGATTCACTAATTGAAACTCTTGAAAAATCGAAATTGAATAAAGCTCCCAAAATAGATTTTTTTCCTGAATTAGAGATTTTTGACAGTAGAAGGAAATCGCTCTATCAAGAGGCGATGCTACGCATGGAATCGCTTATTATAGATGTAAAACCTAAATCATCAGATATATTTGTTAATGGCAAATTGAATCAACGAAGTCAAATTATTAAAATCAATCCAGATTCCGAAAGTAATACTATATCTATTGGAAATGTTGGTTTCTTCGAATTCTATGAAAAATTGGAAAACTATGATACCTCGAAGAAAAAAATAATAAATATAGAGCTTGAAAAGGCGAGTGGAAATAATTTAACGGAGAAAGTACAGAGAAAGCTCCCTGGTTGGCTCCGTGATAAGCGCAAAAACCCTCATGACCCTGTATTAATGAGGGCGATAAGTAGCTATTTGCTGATGATGGAGGAGTACGAGGAAGCATATAAAGAGATAATAGAATTAAATGATATATGCCCTGAATGGCATTTATCTCGCAATCAGCTCGGGTTCTATTTTGGAATTACGAATCAGAGTGAAAAAGCTTTGAGAGAATATAAAATTGTCACAGAAATGTGCGATTATCATTACATAGGTCATTATAATTGTGCATGCATATTGTCAACACTTGAGAATTTTGACGAGTGTATTTACCATCTCGAAAAAATTATAAGCAGTTCAGAAATGTTGGATAGCATTCAGGATTCACTGCGCGGGCTTCGACATGATAGTGATTTTGAGTTCATCGCAAATGATCCATCATATCGAGAAAACTTTTTGGAGATCGAGAAATTCCTTTTCCCAAGTTCGACACAAGAAGAGCTAGACATGAACGCCAGTAATAGTTTCCACACCTTTTGGTAGCAATACATTAAAAAATATAATATCCTGATTTAACTATTTTATTTGATAGCGGCAACCGAGAAAGCAAACAAAAAAGTATCCATCTTGCCAACTTGCCCGCATCGCCTTACCATCAAACTAGCAACAGAACATCGGGACCACCCCCATACCCTTCGAACCCCAACAGCCCATAGCACTGCCCTCCGATGTGTCGGAAATCGTGCACCGCGCGGCGGATCTGGAACGGGTTAGTGTTTCGGATTTCGTCATTCACAGTGCTGCCCAAGCCGCTGAGGCTGTGTTGGCCTCTGAAAACCGGGTTTGGCTATCGGATCGGGATGCAGCGCGGGTTTTAGAGCTTTTCGAAAATCCACCGGAACCGAATGAACGTCTCAAAGCGGCTGCAAAAGACTTGCTTGCTCATCGTGGAGGGGCGAAAGCGGATCTTTCTAGGGCATGACACTGCCGGACTGGCAGAAAATGCCGATTGCCAAGAGTCATAATCGGGCGGGTTTTGATTGTGGTGAGCCGGATTTGAACGACTTCGTTCGCCGCCATGCGCGGCAAACCCATGCGCGAGGCGGGGCCAAGACCTTTGTGGCCGCGCCCCTGGCGGACCCGTCCCGCGTGCTGGGCTTTTACAGTCTCAGTCCTGGTTCGCTGGCGTTCAAACGTGCGCCGTCCGCTGTGTCGCGAGGATTGGCGCGGCATGATCTTCCGATATTTCGACTGGCCCGATTGGCCGTTTCGGTCAGCGTCCAAGGCCAGGGGCTTGGCGGACAGCTTTTGCTTGCGGCGGGACGGCGTTGCCTGCGTGTGGCCAGCGAAGTGGGTGGGGTCGCGGTTTTGATTGATGCGAAGTCGGATCGCGTCGCCACATGGTATGAAAGCTTTGGGGCCGTTCCCTTGTTGGACGCGCCGTGATCCTTGCTTTTGCCTCTGGAAACCTTGCGCCAGGCGCTTGCCAATGCGGACAAGGCTTGAAACCTTGCCCCAATCACTCCCCCCGCACTAATCTCCCAATCACCCCCGAAACCCGATCCGCCGCCGCGTCGACATGCTTTTCCGCCAAATTGGCATAGCGGGCGGTCGTTTGAACCTGGGTATGCCCCAACAGCTTGCCGATTTCAGCCAGGGTCAAGCCGTTCGCCAGGGCGAATGAGGCAAAGCTATGCCGTAAATCATGGATACGCAAGCCTTCCAGGCCTGCACGCTTGCGGATACGCTGCCAAGGCTTTTGCAGGTCTGTGATATGGGCGCCGGGCAGGGTGCCGGGCAGGACATAGGGGTTTCCGTCGCCATCGGGCAAACGGGCCAGCAGATCATGGACTTCGCGGCCTATGGCGATCTTGCGGGCGCCGGTCTTGCTGTTTGGCAGAAACAGCCCATTGGGGCGGATATATTCCCATTTCAACTTTTGGATCTCGCTTAAACGGCAATCGGTCAGGATCAACAGTCGATAAGCCGTAATGGCGGATAGACTTTCGCTTCCTGCGGCCTCGCAAGCGTCCAGGGTGGTCCATAGGCGTTGAACTTCCTCCTCCGTCATAAAGTGCTCGCGTTTTTCATCTGTGTATTTTTTAACATGG
>DDLW01000164.1 GCA_002340345.1 Alphaproteobacteria bacterium UBA2562
GTCTTGCGGCAAAAACAATAAGATAGAGCATTTTTTGTGAGTCTATCATCACGCAAAATGCTCTAAAATAAAGCATTTTCAGCAGACGAATTTTTGCAACGATACGGCCATTTTTTATTTTTCACCGCCCATTGATCGTATGTTTGATTGCACCGTCTGTAATCTGTGATAGGAATGCATTTGATGAGCAAAGCACATTCTCGGAGGTGATGGATGCTCCTTTTCTGTGTCTACCAATGATGAGGGTCACCCCTTTTCCTGAGATCTTTGCCTAATAAGGCTTTCACGCCTTATCAGCCTTATGAGACAGTTCCAATATCATGACAAAGACTAAGCGCCTTTCCGGCACGCCCCAGACCTTAGCAAATCTGCAAGGTTTTCATCGCCCTCAAAGGGATCATTGGGTCAGATTGGCTTTTACACAAAAACATGCAGGCAAAACACAAGCCGCTGTAGACTCTTTAAAAGCAGCGCTCGCAGAAGATCCTGGTCAATTCTCATTATGGGCAATTTTGGGCAGTCTTCTCCACGAAAAATTAGGCAAATTTGAAGACGCAGAACACTGCTATAAAGAAGCTTTGAAAATTGCCCCTGATTATGAATGGGTTCAGCATCGCTTAGCCGCTTTGCAGCTTGGCGACCCCCCAGAAGGCCCGGCAGCTCTTGATTATAATTTACAGTCCAAGAATTCTCTCAAACTAGATTTTCCATCACCCAACGCCCCCAGCCTCGAATCCCCTTTTTCTCTTCAAGACACGGCCATCGCGCAAGATAATCTGCCCTTAGACTATCTTTCCCCCCTTGAAGACAAGGGACAAACGAAAGAAGACGACACCGGCTTTGCACCCGAAGCTTTAGCACGCCATCACCTTGATAGCGGCGCCCCAGAGCTTGCTGAAGATATTCTTCGGCAAGCTGTCAATGCCGACCCTCAAGATGCCTTCAATTGGGCTAATCTTGGCCGTTTATATCATATGTCTTTGGGCAAATTACGGGATGCCGAAGAAGCTTTTGAATCCGCTCTTACAATAGAAAAAGAAGATGCAACAATCTGGCACAGCTATGCCGAGCTTCTCTTTCGCGGCCAAAGTCGCCTGCAAGAAGCCGAAAAAGCCTATCTTAATGCTATAGATCTAGACTCCGATAACCCTGCCTATTGGATCGATTTCGGAGAACTTCTGATCGAGCAAAGACGCATTGCCGAAGCAAGGCGGGCGTTTGGCCATGCTTTAGAAAAAGACAACAAAGCAACCCTGGCTTGGCTCCATCTTGGGCAAATTTATTGGGTTGAATTTGGTCGCCTCGAAGCCGCTAAACAGGCTTTTGAAAAAGCAATCCAGGTCAATCCGGAAGACCGCTTAGCCTATCATGCCCTTGCCGCTTATCTTGAAGGTGTCAATCAATTTACGAATGCCCGACAATGCTATGAAGACCTTCTGGCACGTTTCCCAGATGATGGTGAAGGCTGGGTCCTGTATGCCCAACTCCTTTTAGATCGCTTCAATGAGAAAGACAAAGCGATGCAGGCTTTTGACAAAGCCTTACAGCATGGTGCGGACCAAGCATGGTGTCTGACACAAAAAGCAAATATTATCTCAGAACCCTTATTTACCGAAGGCAACGATCCTTCATCATCCAATATTTTGGATGAACCCCTTTATGCACGCGCCGAGGCCTTTCTGCAAAAAGCATTAGAAGAACGACCAGAAGCTGGATTTGCACAAATTTCCCTTGCCCGCCTCCTCATTGAAAAACAAAAAAAAGTCGATGAGCAGACAGCACATGCGCTCCATAGAAGGATTATACAGCTTTATCGGGATTCACTCCTCCATTCAGATCCTCCAGCCGCCCCGGCTTTAGAACTTGCACGCTATCTCCTCATTCAATGCCAAGACGCAGACGCCGCTGAAACCTTTCTCACCAAACTGGCTGCGCAATATCAAGAAGACTGGCCTTTAGAAATTCAGGCATCGATTTTTCTCGACGTCGGAAATCAACAAGACCGCGCCGAACGCACATTAAGAACACTGTATGAAAAATTCCCCGCCGATGGATGGGTTTTAGAACGGCTTACAGACCTTATGATTGAAGATGGGCGTTTCGAAGAGGCTGATATGCTCCTCCTCGAGCGTTTAAAAGCCTCCCCAAAAGACGATACCGCGCTCTATCAACGCGGCCATCTGTTCGAAACAAAAGGCGACTGGGAACAAGCCGCAAACATGTTCCGTCAAGTCGCAGACCTCTCCCCCGAAGAAGTGATGGCTTGGTACCGTCTTGCCGAATCCTTAGCACAGAGAGAAGGCTGCCAAGACTCTGCCTTAGAAAGCTTTGAACAAGCCTTTATTCTAGAACCGACGGCAGCATGGCTTTGGTGTCGCTATGGGCGCTTTCTGGGCCGTATACTCCATCGTTGGGAAGACAGTGAAGCCGCCTTACGCATGGCTATTCACTATGAAGCAACCTATGCGCATGCTTATATCGAACTTGGTCATCTTCTTTGGAAACAAAAAAGCGATTATACCCAAGCCATGGCACTCCTCGAGCACGCCATACAGCTTGAACCCACTCTAGGGGCTGCCTGGTTCGAACTTGCCCATATGCTTGAGACAGGACAAAGCGAATATCAAGCCGCAGAAGAAGCCTATCGCAAGGCCGCCAGTCTAGATCCCAACAACCGGCAAATTTCAGTACGCCTTGCGAGAACTGTTGCGCGGCAAGATGGTAAAATCGAAGATGGTATTCATCTTCTCAGAGGCTATCTGAAAGACCATCCCGATGATGGTTGGGCATGGTCCGTCTTAATTCACATCGCCTATGATGTCGCCCATGACCGCCAAAGGGCCATCGCAACAGGGCGTGAAGCGCTTCAAAGGCTGACAGCGAACACCCCAGACTGTCATCTTGTGCTCCAAACATTAGCTGGTATTATCGGTGAAACACTGACAAGCTTAGATACAGCTTTACGCATTCTTGAAGATCAACCGTTCGAATGATCGACCCGAAAGGCCCGGCTGGTGTCGGACCGTTCCGTTTCCTTCGAACCACGAAAAGCAAGTGAAGTCACTTAATCGCTGCGTTTTGCTGCAAAAACAAGACTCTAAAGTCATTTGCGACTTAGGTTTGGGTGCGAAGAGCTCTAGAGCCTTTCGCTTTTAATTTGAATCAGGTGAAATGCTCTCTGTTTTTGTTTTTGCCGCAAAACGCATGATGAAA
>DDLW01000162.1 GCA_002340345.1 Alphaproteobacteria bacterium UBA2562
GCTTTTTGAGAGACTTTTTCGCGAAAAAGTCGTCTAATTTCGCGCAAGCGAAGTCTTAACGACGCAGAACTTGGCGGCACAAGGCATCGCGATTTTGCCATCCGAGGCGTTCAAGTTCTGGTCGAGCGTCCATACGGGCCGGATAGCCAAGACAGAGATAAGCTATGAAATGCCAATCATCTGGCACATCAAGCAGGGGATTGAGGGTCTCCGGCTCTAAAATAGAAACCCACCCCATACCAATATTCCGGGCGCGGGCCGCAAGCCACAGGCTATGAATGGCTGTGACAGCAGAGTAATATAAGGTCTCTGGCATGGTCAAACGCCCGAGACCATGGCCTTGTGGCGGGTCCTTCTCACAAAATACAGCCAAATGCACAGGGGCTTGGTCGAGACCTTGGAGTTTCAGCTTTAAGTAGTCTGCTCTACGGGCAGCGTCATAAGACTGGGCAGCCTGTTCATTACTGCGCTGGAAATTTGCGCGGATCTGTGCCCGGCGTTCTGGATCTTCAACTCGCACAAACCGCCAAGGCTGGCTATTGCCGACAGAGGGTGCCAAACAAGCAAGATCAAAAAGGGTCTCAAGCGCGGTTTCATCAATAGGATCAGGCAAAAAATGACGCACATCCCGGCGCCATAAAAACAATCGCGTCAGATCTTGTAAAAATTCAGGCCCAAAGGCACCATCATCCTCTGGTGTGGGCGATGGAAAGGGATCCGAGGCGTCTGACAAAGGTCTGATCCTTAGAATCTAGAGCCTTTTGCGTGATGATAGACTCACACAAAAGGCTCTATCGTGACAATCGGTGCGCAAAAGCTCTTTTTGAGGACGCCCGTTCATCTTCATCGAACAAATCAGCAAGGCGCTCCATCATCGTGCCCCCAAGCTGTTCTGCATCCATAATCGTGACCGCATTGCGATAATAGCGGGTCACATCATGGCCGATGCCAATTGCAAGCAGCTGGACAGAAGAGCGTTCTTCGATATCAGCAATGACTTTACGCAGATGGCGTTCTAAGAAAATAGCTGGATTGGCATTGCTTGTGGAATCATCGACAGGCGCACCATCCGAGATCACCATCAAAATACGCCTTTGCTCTGCGCGGGCCGACAAACGGTCATGGGCCCATTGCAAGGCTTCACCATCAATATTTTCTTTGAGAATACCATCTTTGAGCATAAGCCCCAAATGGCGTTTGCCCCGCCGCCAAGGCATATCCGCAGGTTTATAGATAATATGACGCAAATCATTCAGGCGTCCTGGGTGGGCGGGTTTATTCTGTTCTAGCCAGGCGCGTCGAGACCGCCCGCCTTTCCACTCCTTTGTTGTAAAGCCGAGAATTTCGACCTTTACACCGCAGCGTTCAAGGGTGCGGGCGAGAATATCTGCACTCATTGCTGCCACGGTGATGGGGCGGCCGCGCATGGAGCCTGAATTGTCAATCAGCAGGCTGACCACCGTGTCACGGAAGGGCGCTTCTTGTTCTTGTTTGAAGGATAAAGGCACCATCGGATCGACGATCACCCGCGCGAGCCGGGCCGTATCGAGAATGCCTTCTTCGAGATCGAAATCCCAGCCCCGAAATTGCTTCGCCATGAGAAGTCTTTGTAAGCGGTTTGCCAAACGGCCAATGACACCATGTAAAGCTGCGAGCTGTTTATCAAGCTGATTGCGCAATCGTATCAGCTCGTCGGCATCGCACAGATCTTCTGCCAGGGCGATTTCATCAAAATCTGTCGAAAAGGCTTTATAGCGCAAAGGGTCGTCGGCTTTTGAGAAATCCGGATGGGGGGGCTGTGTGGCGCCTGGCTCTTCTGTTTCATCGGTTTCGCCTTCGCCGCGCTGGTCGCCCTCATCATCGATATGCTGATCCCCGCCCAGGGCCTGCATATCCTCTTCCGCGCCCGCTTCGGCCTCGCCCATGCTGCCCATTTCGGGAGTGTTTTCTTGGGGGATTTCGTCTTCGGCTTGGTCTGGGGCGCTGTCGTCTTGTCCTTGGCTTTCGCTGTTGTCTTCGGTTTCCTCTGGGTTTTTCTCTTGATCGGGGGCGTCTTCTAAGGCCATGTCTGCGAGCAAATCCCGGACCATGCGGGAAAAGCGGTCTTGGTCATAGAGATCTTTGTCCATGGCAAATAATTTTCGGCCAATCTTGGCCTCAATCCAGGGACGCCAGAGTTCGACCATGCTTTGCGCGGCTTCCGGTGGCGGGGCGCCGGTCAAAGCTTCGCGCAGTAAGAGCCCCATCGCTTCTGGCAAGGGCGCTTGGCGCCGATCTGTGATTTGGGCATAGCCTCTTTTCTGGCAGCGTTCCTCGAGAACGGCTGTCAGATTAATCCCAACCCCAGGCATTTCTGTGGCCCCAATCGCCTCGATGCGGGTTTTTTCGAGGGCTTCATAGACAGCCCGGGCATCTGGGTTGCTTGGCAACAGCTTATGGTGAATCGCTTGGTCATGATGCCGCAGCCGCAAAGCGGCTGTGTCCGCATGGCCTCGCAATAAGGTGCGTTCCGTGTCATTCAAAGCTTTTGAAACAACAGGGAGCTTAACCTGGTCTCCTTTTTGAGGGGAGACCAAGCTGTCCGGTTCAACACTGAAATTTATTTGAAGCTCGGGGTGTTCGCTTATGGCACGAACCGTTGCCCCTGTTGCCCGACGAAAGGCTTCCACGCGGTCATTCTGTTCCGTGCGGTTTTCTTGTTTGAACGCATTACTGGCCATGTCTTTTGCCTCCGGCGGCCAAAGGGTTTGTCGGGTCTTTAGTTTTCAAGACCAAAAGATGCGTGGAGACCCGTTTCTGTCAAATCGACAGCGAAACAGCGCTGGTAATATTCCCGGACGGTTTCCCGCTCGATCTCATCGCATTTGTTGAGGAAGGTGACCCGGAAAGCAAAAGCGAGGTCTTTAAAGATCTTATAATTATCCGCCCATGTCAGCACTGTTCGTGGCGACATAACGGTTGAAAGATCGCCATGGACAAAGCCAGCGCGAGTCAAATCAGCCATACGCACCATTTTAGAGACCATGTCCCGGTCTTCTGGGCTGTTAAGATCGGGCTGTTTGACCAAAATAATGTTGACTTCATCATCATGGGGCAAATAGTTAAGAGTCGAAACAATATTCCAGCGGTCCATCTGGCCCTGGTTCAATTGCTGGGTGCCGTGATAAAGACCCGTTGTATCGCCTAAGCCAATCGTGTTGGCGGTTGAAAAAAGACGAAAACCAGGATGGGGGCGAATGACTTTATTTTGATCCAGCAGGGTCAATTTGCCTTCGACCTCTAAAATGCGCTGAATCACGAACATGACATCTGGCCGTCCCGCATCATATTCGTCAAAGACCAAAGCGGTTGGGTGCTGTAAAGCCCAGGGCAAAAGGCCTTCGCGATATTCGGTTACTTGCTTGCCATCGCGTAAGACAATGGCATCTTTGCCGATCAAATCGATCCGGCTGATATGGCTGTCAAGATTGATCCGGATACAAGGCCAATTCAAACGCGCGGCGACTTGTTCGATATGGGTTGATTTCCCAGTGCCGTGATAGCCTTGGACCATGACCCGGCGATTGAAGGCGAAGCCTGCGAGAATGGCCAATGTTGTGTCGCGGTCAAAGAGATAGGCGGGATCTTTATCCGGAACATGCTCGCTGGGCTGGGAAAACGCCGGGACTTCCATATCAACATCCAAACCAAAAGCATCACGGACATTGACCTGGCTATCGGGAAGGGTTGTTGGCATTCCGACATCATGGTCTGAAAGGCTTGTCACATTATCCTGCATGGGAAGCTCTTTTCTTTCGGCAGATATGGAAAAAGAAGGTTTTAGATTTGTGCATGCTGAATCGCGTCATCGAATATGCGATAGGCTTTTTAGAGCATTGATAAATTTATCTGACCAAGGGACATGTCCTGATACAAAGCTTTCCTTTTGTCCGTCTAGGATGCCAGGGAGGACAGCATTTTGCTTTAAGGGTTTTGTCACAAAATGGATCAAAAGGATCAGCCTATTCTTTGCCCCGTGCTTTAACGGCGTTTGGTTTTTTCTGGCTCTTCTGTTTTTAGGGCGGCATGGGCTTGTTTCAAGACGCTATAGGCTTGATTGACGATTTTCATTTTTTCTTCTGAATGTTTGTCTCCGCCATTGGTGTCTGGATGAAATCTTTTCACCAGATGTTTATAGCGTTCTCGGATCTGATCAAACGTCACAGGCGGGGAAAGGTCAAGGGCCGCGAGGGCTTTTTCAGCTTCACTTGTGCCATGAAAGCCATATCCTCGACGGCTATGATGGTGTTGATGTTCTTTTTTGGATTTGTCCTCCCCATAAGCACGGCGTTTTGCTTTTGCAAAGGGGTTATCCGGGTCATCATCCTCAAAAAAGCCATATTTATCTTTTGCACCTGCGCGATAGGCTTTCCAGGCATCTTCGGCGCGTAAATTGCCCCAGCGTCCCAAACGCGAGGTTTCTCTTTGCCATGTTGCGTCTTTGCGCACAAGATCTTCGATTTCTTTTTCGCTCAAGCCCTCGCAAAAATTCCATTGGCTATTATGCTCACGGACATGCTCGAGGCAGAGCCAAACCCGGTCTTCCATATTATGGCGTGATTTGGGGGCGGGATAGTCTCCGGCTTCTGTACAGCCTGGATGCTCACAACGGCGTTGTTGTGGCTTATCAGGGAAAAGAGGGTCGAGATTCAATGCCGAATTTTTACGCATGGACCTAAAGGGAAGGTTGAAGAGCAAAGGGTTGCGATGTTAAGCCATCAAACCACTTGATTTTGGGATAAAAAACCGAATGAGAAGACGGCTCTTGAAAAGACTCACCGTCACTCTATTGACAGATGAAACATGATTTTTACCATGCTTAATAGCCTTTTGTCGCGTCTTTCTCCAAAAAAGGTTTTGGAAAAGATGCTTTTATACCAACCGACAGCGTCTTCCGACGCTTTGGGCGCTATTTTGCTCAAGCGCCGCACGGGCTTAATTTGGGCGCTATTTTGCTCAAGCACCGCACAGGCTTAACCAACCCGCTATAGAGGTCTCTTTTTGTTGGTTGGTCTTAGAGACATGGGCTCAGTTTATAGCCGAGACTATGGACCGTTTCAATGGGGCTTCCCCCCAGGGCCGCAAACTTTGCCCGGACCCGACGGACATGGCTGTCGATTGTACGATCGCTGACATAATGTTGCGCGTCATAGGCCCCATCCATCAATTGGTCGCGGCTGAAAACAAAGCCAGGGCGCTGCATTAATGTGCGTAACATGCCGAATTCAGTGGCGGTTAAATCGATCAAGTTTTGCTCCCAGAAAGCCTCGAATCGTCCGAGATGCAGGGTTAACTTGCCATGGCTTAAGATGAGGTCTTCTTTTGGCGATGGTTCTGTGGCGGGTGCTGCGGGAGGCTCTGCACTGTCCGAAGGGGTATGAGGCGCGGCCTCTGTGCGCCTGAGAACGGCCTTGACCCGCGCCAGCAATTCCCGGGGGCTAAAAGGTTTGGTGATATAATCATCACCGCCCAATTCGAGTCCAAGAACACGGTCGATCTCATCATCACGGGAGGTGAGAAACAAAAGGGGCAATTGGGCAGCGGTACCGCCTTGTTGGCGTAACCGGCGACAAACCTCTGTGCCATCAAGCTCTGGCATCATGATATCAAGAATGACAAGATGCGGCATCGCTGTGGCGATGGACTCTAAAGCCTCTAAACCATTTTCTGCCTGACGGACAGAAAACCCGCCTTGTTGAAGGGCAAAGTCTAAGACATCACGGATGTGGGGATCATCATCAACAATCAAGACTGTTTGCATGCGTCAAACTGTTCCTTCAGATATTTTCCACAACATTGTGCTTTTTAAAGCCTTTCGCTTTTCATGAGACTCAAGTGAAATGCTCTCTGTTTTTAGTTTTTACCGCAAAACGGACCAAAAGAATAAGTTTATCCTTTTGCCCTTTGCTCTCAGGTTTTTACCGCAAAAATAAGGCTTTAGAGCCATCCGTGACGTAAGATTTGATCACAAATGACTCTAGACCTCTGTTTTGGTTGCAAAATGGAGCAAAAAGAGAGATCTATTCTTTGACCCTGTGTTCGCAGATTTCCCCTTATCACCGCGGCTTTAGGACTTTATAGCTTGTGGGCAGCGTATGGTGATTCACCATAAATCTAATTTTTCTTTTTTGAAAGTAAGCTCATGGGACAGACTTGGCGCAAAGAGAAACGGCGGCGTCATCAAAAACGACCACAGAATTTGCCCCAGGACGCTGTGGTTTTGACCATCGAGACACTGGGACGGCGCGGGGATGGTGTTGGATTTTGGCAAGGCAAGCCGGTCTATGTGCCCTTCGCTTTAGAGGGCGAAACCATCACCGCGATGCTAGAGGGGAAAAAAGCAGACGGTTTTGCTGCACGTCTTGTTGAGCTTCAAACCGCGAGTCCCCATAGAATCCAGGCGCCTTGTCCCTTTTTCGGGCCTTGCGGTGGGTGTGTTGCCCAGCATATGGACGATCAGACTTATGTGGATTGGAAATTGGCAGGCTTGCAGCATGCGCTCAAGACCCAAGGTTTTGCCCCTGAGGCTTTGCCCCTCGAACCGATGCGGCGGATCGCCCCTGGTTCACGGCGGCGGGCTGGTTTTGTGGCCCTTGGGGGGGAAAAGCGCGTTTTTGTCGGCTTTCATGAACGCGAAAGCAATCACATTGTTGATATTACGGTCTGTCAGCTCTTATTGCCGCAATTATGCGCCTTTCCCAATGATCTCAGAGCGTTATTCTCTGGGCATTTGCAGGCGGGGCATTGGGCCAAAGCGGATGTGAATATTGTTGATTCTGGACTTGATGTGCTTTTAACCCTCGCGGCGGAGCCAGATCTGGCCTTCCGAGAACGTTTGGCCGGGTTTGCCGAAGATCAGGATCTCTGCCGTCTATCTTATCGTGTCAGCGAAACAGGCTTTATCAGCCCCCTCGTGGAGCGTCGTGATGCTTTGATCAGTTTTGGAGGGACGCAAACAGCCCTTCCCCCAGGCGCTTTTCTCCAAGCTTCGGCGGAAGGAGAGCAGATCATGGTCAATGCTACTTTAGATGTGGCCGAATCTTTACGACGTAACGGTGGACTCGGCCATGCCTGTGATCTTTTTGCAGGCTGTGGTAGTTTCACACTTCCCTTATCGGAAATTGTCCCCGTTTTGGCCGTTGAAAGCAACCCTGCTGCCATTGCCAGCTTGTCGGCAACAGCGGATCGATTGCGCCATGATCCGCAACGCAAAGGCATTGGCGGTCGGATTGATGTCGAAAAAAGGGATTTGATCCAAAATCCTTTGATTGAGTCCGAATTGAAGGGAATCGACCTGATGCTTTTAGATCCGCCACGCGCGGGCGCACGGGCGCAAACGGCGGCTATTGCGCAATCGACCATTCCTTATGTTGTGGCCATTTCCTGCAATCCCTCCACATTTGCACGCGATTTGCGTCTGCTTGTCGATGGCGGCTATCGGTTAGAGCGTCTTTTACCGCTGGATCAATTTCCGTGGACACATCATTTGGAAATCTTGGCGATTCTTTCACGCCCTTAAGGCAAAGTGTATTGGGCGTAAAATACGGGTCAGAGGCCTCTTCCGAGAGCAAAGTGCGTCTGGATGGAAACATCCAGTCGATATGTCTTGCGGCAAAAACAATAAGATAGAGCATTTTGTGTGCGTCAATCATCACGCAAAAGGCTCTAAGAAGATTTTTTGAAAGTAAAAAACTTTAGTATCGAAATATATATCATTGCAAAGAAATAATATTTCTATTTCTTCTGGAAAAGATTTGTTATTCCATGATGAGAGATAAACAAAATGTAAAATTCATAAATTTTAACCTCCTCACAATTTATTGAGTGGTAAAATAAAAATATACCCCTAATGTAAAACTCTATAGCGCTAAATACCGTTTTTACGCCAACCAGGGTCACACTGAAAGATGAAAGTTTCTCATAAAATAAGTGATACTATGAGAGAAATGATGCCCAAAATGGTAACGTCTCTTTTTATTCTTTGTTTTCTTTTTGTGAGTAACCAGAGTTACGCACAAGAAAATATAAAGATAGATAGTGATATTTTAAATAATAAAAAATTCCTTTCCGATATTAAGGAATGGTCGCAAAAGCCTGTTGTCCTTATTAGCCTCATGGCTCAAAATAAAGACAATCAAAATCGAACCATGGATCATATTAAAGCCTTAGATAAAATATGGCGAGACCAGCTGCAATCAAAGAATAAAACAGTCATTGTTTCTAAGAATAAGAATCCCCTGTCAGGATATCTTTCTTACATCCAATCTAACTCAGGGGGACTTTATACCAGCATTTCTATTATGGATGAAAAAGGTTTAAATGTGGCGCAAAGCGTTACAACAGAAGATTATTGGCAAGGGGATGAAGCAAAATATCAAAAGACATATGCGCTTGGGTCGGACGCGATTTATATTGATAAAGCAGTTTTTCATGAAGAAACACAAACATGGCGTGCAGAATTTAGCCTCACCTTAACAGAGAAAAATGACTCTAAACCCCTTGGTGCAATGACTGTGGAGGTTAATCTCAACGAATTTCAGCGCCGAGAAAGTCTTCTGAGATAATAATTAGAGCCCCTTTGACCTCTTTCTATAGAATAAAGTTTTCCTGATAAGGAACATTGTAATGTTTGAAAAAAATAAATCAATGAAATCACTTTCAATTAAAAATAAGATTCTCTTATCATTTTTTCTTGTTATTTCTAGTTTTTCTATTTTTGGCGTTGTATTTTCTTTTCAGCTTTTCAATCTTCAAGAAAGCAGCGCGAAAACACGAGAAGAAGAACATAACTGGCAAAAAATGGACCAGCTTTTCCAGATTATTGAATCGCAGGTTCAGTCAATGACATCTTTTCTTTTAACGGCGGATAGCCGTATTTATGATAACTATTTTATACAAGATTTGACATATCAAGATCAAATCACAGCCCTTTCCAAAAATGAAAACTTCTCGGCTGAGCTGAAAAAATCCCTCGCTGAAATCAAGGCAAGAACGGATAAATGGCGCACCGAAACCGCTGACCGTCAGCTTCTCTTGATGCAAGACCCGGAAACGGTGGATGAAGCGCGGGCCATGGAAGCCCGTGGCGATAGCCAAAAATTTTTGGCCGACATTGCCCAATGGCGCAAACAGCTTTTAAGGAAATTGACCCAACAGTTAGAGCAGAGTGCACAGGCCGAAGATCTTGCCTTCATGATTGCCCTTGGCAGCTTAATTGGTGGCTTGGTTTTTGCCGTGGCACTTGCCATTGCTTTGGCCATTTTCTTGAACCAGAATATTTCGCTTCCCATTCGTCGCTTCCAGACGATCATGACACGTATGGCGGGGGGCGAGAGGGATCTTGCTGTGCCAGATCTTGAGCGCAGAGATGAACTTGGGGCGATGGCACGCTCCCTTGGCCATTTCGCCGAAGAATCCCAGAAAGCCGAATGCCTGGCCCAAGAACAAGCCGCCATGGAACGGGAAAAAGGCGAAAGAGCCGATCTTTTAGAAAAAGAAATCTCCCATTTCCAAAGCCGTGTTAAAGAACAATTGCTTGGGGTCCAGGATGCCAGCAAGGGCATGAAAGATCGCGCGGAGAATCTCAGCCTGATTGCCAATAACACAAGCGAACGCGCCGTTGCTGTGGCAAGTGCCACCAATCAAGCCGCTGTCAGTGTCCATGCCGTTGCCTCTGCAGCCGAAGAGCTGGGGGGCTCGATCACCGAAATTTCCACCCAAGTCACAATGCAAAGCCAAATTGCCCAAGACGCTTCGACCAGCGCCGAAGAAACAAGCAATCAGATACAAGAGCTGGCGGATTCAGCAAAACGCATTGGCGAAGTGGTTGATTTAATTACAGGCATTGCCGAACAGACCAATCTTCTTGCTTTAAATGCCACAATCGAAGCGGCACGCGCTGGCGATGCTGGCAAAGGCTTTGCCGTGGTCGCCAATGAAGTCAAAGCTTTGGCCAATCAAACCGCCACCGCTACGGAAGAAATCACAGGCCAAGTCCGCACGATTCAAGATGCCACAGGCAATACGGTGGCTTTGATGGAAAATATTGCTGGCTTAATCAATCGCTTAAATGAAATCGCCGCCTCTGTTGCTTCTGCTGTTGAGGAACAAACAGCAGCAACGCGCGAAATTTCCTACAGCGCACAACAAGCCTCAACGGGGGCAGAGAATGTCAAAGAAAATATCGAAGCGGTCAGTGAGGCGGCCACGGAAACAGGATCCGTGTCAGGGGAAGTGTTCAATGCTTCGGAGCGGCTTCTTGCGGAAACAGATCAAATTAGCCAACAAATTCAGTCTTTCCTGGCAAAAATTCAAACCCCTTAAGCCTACAGGATAGCGGAAAGGTATTTTTTCGCTTGCGCGAAATGAGACGACTTTTTCGAGAAAAAGTCTTTCAAAAAACTTTTGTCTCAGAGCCCACCGCGTTTTTCCCAGCGATACATTAAAAGCAAAGTCAAAAACCCACACAGCACCCAAAGCCCAATCCAAATGACCGCAGGAATGCCCGTTTGCAGGGCCAGCTGTCCAGCGTCGCTCGTTTGGTCGCCGCGCAAAAGGTAGAAATATTGCCAGGTCGGTGCGTAAATCCCAGACAGCACAACAAACATGCCAATAAAACGAAACAGACTATGTGTGATCATATTATCCCAACGCCCCAAAAGGCCAAAAGAAAGGATAATAAACAGCACGATCCCAGCTGTTATGAGATCTCGGACCCAAAAAATGGCGGTCAAAGCGACAATGCCGGCGATAAAATGGCTCAATAAGGAAGATCGCCGGTGATTGCCGTCGGCGGCCATTAAATAGATAAGAGCGCCAAAAATAAATGTGCCAGCATATCCCGCAAAAAGCGTGACCACAGGCCAGCCCCCTAAAATCAGAATATGGCCACCGCCATTGAGATTTTGCACAAAGGGTCCAGCCTCGCCACCGGTCAAAAGCGCGGCGAGACCATGGCTCATTTCATGGAAATAAGTACGGAAATAGCCGAAAGGAATGTCCAGCCAGCCAATAATCGGGATAATCCAGCTATTGGCTTGCATAATCACAATGGCAAGGATCAAATAGATAAAAAACGGCACGCTTCCAGAAGGAGATCTCTGCGCAGTATGATTTGCTTTGTTTGGAGAGGTCATGATGCCGTCCTTCCCTGTTTTTTGCCTTTGCGCGGCTGGATGGAAATATCCGGTCGACACGTCTTGTGGCAAAAACAATAAGAGAGAGCCTTTTGTGTGCGTCTCTCATCACGCAAAAGGCTCTAGAGCAAAGCGCGACCAGGTGGGGTCACTTGGTCGCGGATGACTCTAGAATTTTTTAAAAAGTGAGTCCATAATATTGGTGTTTATCTTTCAATAGGAACAAAGCTGTATGTCCCAAAATCGTAAGAAGGTCGTCCTAGATTTCTTTGGGACGGATGTCTCATCAGAAGATCTGTATCGTTGTGCGGATGGTGAGACGCGACCCTTGATTGATATCCTGCGGGATGATGGTGTCCTTGAAAAAGAAGATGGCACGCTTATACGTGCTGCAACCAATGTTCCCGTTGACGATCCACTGGATCAATTCATTTGGGCGGTTACAGGGCAGTTTACCCGTGATGGCCATCTTCTTCAGACCTATCAAACAGGTAAAATCCGCTTGGGGACACGTTTGTTTACGGCAGGGGGCCGGGATATGTGTGTTGCCGAGGTGATTTTAGAAGGAAGGGGTGTTATCACAGAAAGGGACACGATCAAAATTGGCGATGGTGACCCCATGCCTTTCCCTTGGGTCTTTAGCCATATATTACCGAGACCAGAAGAATATATTCTTCAGCGTTCTGGTGTGACATTGGAAGATATTTATGGCCCAGAGCCAGGGAACATACCACCGCAGATCTATTATGGCATCGCGTTGGAAGACAAAAGTCTGTCAATCGTACCGCCAGAAGTCAGAGGTCAAAACCGAAAAACAAAATTGAATTGAGAAAAAGCGCGATCAGTTGGCATCCTCTGATCGCGCTTTGCTCTAGGATAATGTTGCTGGCATAATTAAGGGCTGGGCATGGCGCGCCAGTTGAAGTTTTGCTGGTAAGTGGCTTAAGATATCACCATCCCCTTGGATTGGCTCTTGGGTCTCTGTAGAAGCCTGGTCGGTCATGATCTCAACAGAGCGGGCCCGAATGATTTTATAGCCAGGCATTTTGGGCAGAAGGCCAAAAACCAACGCGGCGCCATAGACCATGGACATGAGGCGACCGCCATGTTGGAACAAGCATACATGCAGGGCTGGGTCTGTGAGACGGGCCTCTTTCGCACAGCTAAAAGATCCACCATAAAAGCGTCCTTTGGCAAGGACCGCTGCGGCAACCGTTGTTTCAATACAAGGCGCGCCATTCACCGGCTCAACCCGTAAATGGTATTTTGGCGTGCGGTTTGCAGCAATTTCTTGGAGAGTATGCCAAACATAGGCGCCTTTTCCAATCAGGCGTTTTAGGCGAGAATTCACATGGGCAACAACATGAGCATCCAATCCAACACCCGCCATTAAGATAAAACGCCGTACAGCATTAGGGGTTTCTGGGGTTAGATCGGGTTTTTTGATTTCACCACAAAATACAGGGCGGGCTTCGCCTGCAAGAACAGCCTGGGCAATGGCTTGTGCCTCAACAGGAAGACCAATCTCGCGGGCTAGGACATTGGCTGTCCCCATAGGCAAGATCGCCAGGGGCGGTAGGCTTTGACAGCCCTCATCAGCGGCGCGCTGTAGGCCATTCAAAGCTTCATTCACCGTACCATCCCCCCCAGCAACGAGGACAGCATCATAGCCTTGATGGTCTTGGCTTAAAGCGACATCCCGTGCAAAAGCCTCGGCATCGCCTTTGGCGTTTGTCGGCTTGAGAGTTATGGCGCAGCCCGCCGTTGAAAGGGCGTGCTGGACGGATTTCAAAAGAGAAGGACGTCGCGCGCTGGCGATGGGATTATAGATGATCAATATTCGCTGGCGCATATCGAATGGTGCGAATTCTTCAACAGAAGGAAGGGGGGAGATCATAGGGGCGCTGCGTGGCATTCTCGGTTTCACCTCGTGGGTTGTTAAGCCTATTTCTAATGTTTTCGCCTTGTTTTCAGACATACATTTTTGGTCCCCTTTAACGCCTCTTGGCGCTCTTTGGCAATGGAGACGAGTCTTTGACATTCAGGCTGAAAACGGCGTTTCGATAAGGAAGATATAGGCAGTGTCACACAACTTTCAAAGAGAGGAAATTATTTTTATGAAAAAAATATGACAACTAACAAGAATGCTTGGAAATACACCTCTTTTTGCATCGCAATACCCATAATTTTCAAATCTTTCTGCCCCCTTTCCTTGCAAAAGATCGCAAGAATGCGGTAGACATAAAACAGTAACTTTACAAAAGAAGCCCCAATAAGCGATTACCTCGGAACAGTCTTTCGCTTTGCCATTTTGTCTTTTTTAGATCTGGCATGTGCAGCAGTGGCGCGTTTTGCACTCAGAATTGGGTTGAAACAGGCTTTCTGTCTTTGCGATTGCCGCAAAACGGAGCGGTTTCTTGACCGTGCCTTGCTTCAAGCAGAATATTGACCGAGATATTTTGGTATGACATCGGATATGCCGCCAGCCCAGCCGCCAACGTCTAAAATCACGCCACAACGCTATCGTTCAATTTGGATTTCAGATGTCCATTTGGGAACGCGGGGCTGCCAGGCTGACATGCTCCTAGAGTTCCTCCGTCTCACAGAGTCCGAAAAGCTCTATCTGGTTGGGGATATCATTGATGGCTGGCGTATGCGTAAAAATTTTTATTGGGCGCAAAGCCATAATGATGTGATTCAAAAAGTACTCCGCAAAGCCCGAAAAGGGACACAAGTCATCTATATCCCAGGCAATCATGATGAAGCCGCACGAGAATATTTGGGGCTAGAGTTTGGGGGGATCAAGGTCCAAGGCGATGCGGTCCATGAAACAGCCGATGGGCGAAAATTCCTTATTGTCCATGGGGATGAATTTGATGTTATTACGAAATATGCCAAATGGTTAGCCCTCTTAGGTGATAGCGCTTACAATCTTTTGCTTTGGGTGAATACATGGCTGAATCGCATTCGCCGTTGGTTCAAATTGCCCTATTGGTCTTTATCGGCCTATCTGAAACATAAAGCGAAAAAAGCAACAGAATTTATTGGCCGTTTTGAAGGCGCTTTGGCAGAAGAAGCAAAGCGTCGTGGGTTGGATGGGGTCATTTGTGGCCATATCCACCATGCGGAAATTCGCCAAGTGCAAACGGTCCTTTACTGCAATGATGGGGATTGGGTGGAAAGCTGCACCGCCTTGGTCGAGCATGATGATGGCCGTTTGGAAATCTTAGACTGGGCCAAAATCACCAAACGCGCCCATATGCGTGAAGCGGCCGCCGAACGCTTAAAAGCCCGCAAAGAAGCAAAGGCCGCCAAGGCGGCCTCGGACACTTCAAAATCTGATTTGGTTTTAGAATCCCAAGACTCCTAGATTCAGAATCTCGCCGGACTTAAAGAACCGGTTTCCAAAGGACAGGTCCTTTGGCCGCCGGAGGCAAAATTAAAGGCCCCGCAAAAACAGACCAGGGAGTGACACCCCCCATGCGCATTTGTCTTGTCAGTGATGCTTGGCCACCGCAGGTCAATGGTGTTGTACGGACGTTGACCCGGACACGCGACGAGCTTGTCGCCATGGGGCATGATTTCGAAGTGATTTCACCAGATCGCTTTCGCACCATGCCATGCCCAACCTATCCAGAGATTCGTTTGGCCCTGTTGCCTTATCGGGCTATGGTCAAAATGATCGAGGCCTTTCGCCCTGAAGCCATCCATATTGCGACAGAAGGCCCTTTAGGCTTAGCCGCGCGGCGCTATTGCCAAAAACGAAACGTCCCCTTTACAACGGGGTATCACACGAAATTTCCGGAATATTTGGAAGCGAGAAGCCGTATCCCAGCGCGCTGGTCTTATGCGGGGCAACGCTGGTTCCATGGGCCTGCGAAATCTGTCATGGTTGCGACGCCGACAGTTCTTAAGGAATTGGAAGAATGGGGATTTCAGAATTTAAAATTATGGACACGCGGGGTTGAAGCCGATCTGTTCACGCCACGTGATAAAGCGCAGTTAGAGTTCCCTGAACTCCCAGACTATCAAGACTTGCCAAAGCCTATTTTTGTGAATGTTGGGCGGGTGGCTGTTGAGAAAAATTTGGATGCTTTTTTATCTTTGGATCTTCCAGGCACGAAGGTGATCGTTGGCGATGGTCCGATGATGGCAGAGTTGCAGGGGCGTTACCCTGAGGTGCGCTTTGTTGGCATGCAGCATGGGGAGGCCTTGGCCAAATATTATGCCTGTGCGGATGTTTTTGTCATGCCGAGTCTCACAGAAACATTTGGTGTGGTTCAGCTCGAAGCTTTGTCCTGCGGTTTGCCGATTGCGGCTTTTCCGGCCCCCGGCCCTAAGGATTTGATCGACGGCACAGAGGTTGGTGTTTTGGACCAGGATTTACGGACGGCTTGCTTAAAGGCTGTTGATATTTCTGCCGAGTCTTGTCGGGCTTTTGCCTTGAATTTTAGTTGGCGGCGTGTGGCGGAAATTCTGCTTGAGAATTTGGCCCCTTTTGATCATTTTCAAAATAAAGGGTCGTGAGATCGTCGAAAACTTATTTTTCGCTGGTGCGATTTTAGGGGGCCTTTTTGAAAAGGCCCCCTAAGACCCCCTAAAACTTTTTTGTGGAAAAATTTTAGAGTCTATCGCCGGTCTTTCTAATCTTTTGCCGCAATGGCTTCGGCTTTGGCCACCATGACTTCGGCTTGTTTAATCGAAGCGATATCGATCAATTTGCCATCGATGGACACAGCGCCTTTGCCTTCTTTTTGCGCTTTTTCCATTTCTTCTAAAATGCGGCGGGCTTTCGTGATTTCAGCATCGCTTGGTGTGTTAATCTCATTCGCCAAACCGATCTGGGAGGGATGGATCGCCCATTTTCCTTCACAGCCTAAGACAGTCGCCCGCATGGCTTGTGCTTTATAGCCGTCAGGGTCTGAGAAATCGCCGAAAGGCCCATCAATAGGTCGCAAACCATTGGCGCGGGCGGCAACCACCATACGGGCAATGGCATAATGCCACATGTCACCCCAGTGGTAATCGCGGTCTTTGCCTTCTTCTTTGTCGGTCAAAACCCCATACATTGGATTGGGACCGCCAATGCCTGTGGTATGGGCTTTTGTGGATGCGGCATAATCCGCAACACCAAAATGCAAGCTTTCATTTCGTTTAGAGGCAGCGGCGATCTCGTGGATATTTTGCATGCCAAGGGCGGTTTCAATAATAAGCTCGAACCCCATACGCTTTTTACGACCGACGGCGGCCTCACATTGGCTGACCAACATATCGAGGGCATAAACATCGGCGGCAGTGCCAACTTTTGGGATCATAAAGAGATCGCAGCGCTCGCCACCTTGCTCAATAATATCGATAACATCGCGATACATATAATGCGTATCAAGACCATTGACACGCACAGAAATCACTTTATCGCCCCAATCAATATCATTCAGGGCTTCGATGATGTTTTTACGGGCTTGTGGCTTATCATCTGGCGCCACAGCATCTTCTAAATCTAAGAAAATGACATCTGCTTTGGATTGTGCCGCTTTTTCAAAGAATTTTGGCGAACTTCCAGGCACAGCCAGCTCGGAACGGTTGAGCCGCGCTGGGGCGGGATCGATAATCGTAAAGCTCATTACGGGTCAGCCTCTTTCGTCGGGAGAGATGGTTTATTGTTGAAAAGATTATAAACTTATGATTTTACCACAGAATGGGTCGAAAGAATGGACCCATATTTTTGCGTTTCCGCCTCATAGAATGGATCTTGCACATTATGGGCAGACTATTCGCTTGCCAAGCAGAGAATTGACTCTGGCTTGTCGAGAGCTGTGTCTTTGAGAAGAGGTCTTTTGCGGCAAGAGGCTGAAGGCAAAGTTGGTTGCTGTGGGGGGCCTTTAACTTTGTGTTTTGCGGTAGATTAAAAACAGAGGGCCTTTCTGCCAAAGTCAAGATCAAAGTGAAAAATTAAGGTTTGCGTTGATAGGCGACGGACCCCCCTTTAAAGCCAAGATGGAGAATATCGTCTCGGTCAACACGCGCTGTCATATTTTTGGGTTCTCTTTCTCCTGTGAGGCCATAGCGTGTCATTTCTAATTTTCCTTTTTTGTTAATGCTATAGCGGCCTTGCAGTTCGCGTCTTTGGATCTGTCCTCCTGGACCGCGCAAGCGATCTTGGATGGAAAAATATCCGTCAGATTGGAAGGTTAATTCACTGCTCAGATAGGCGCCTCCTGGGTCCATGAGCGTCCAATTGCCAACAATCCGTTTGCTGATGGGGGCTTGTTCTTCTTCACAAGCGCTGATCGCAAAAGCACATATGAGCAGAATGACAGCACAAAAGAATCGGGACAGTGTCTGCAAAGAAAGCGGTGCTGGCATCATTTGCACTCCTGTCTTTGGTGGGAAGACGTCATAACGTAAGATTTAAGGTCTGATTTTTCGATTTTCCCTTGAAAGGGTCAAGTGTAAAGAGAGTCTCAGGATTTGAAAGGGACGGTTCGCAAGATTTCCGTGTCAAAAGAATTGGAAAAATGCCACAGCCGACGGGCAAATGCATTTTGAAAGGGGCTTTCCCCGAGAAGTTCCTTGTCGCACTCTTTGTCAATCGGTAATATCCCGCCCGGTGGGATTCGGGTAAATCCTGTCTGCGCCCGGGCTGTGAGCAACATTGTTCTATGTTTAAGGGGATTAAGTCTTGGCTTTAAGAATTAATCCTGATGAGACGTTGGGTTGCTCATTGTGCCTCAGAGACTTTCTTCTGCCTTATTAGCCTTTGAAATATAAGGAAAATAGGCGTATAGATGTTTTGGCTGCAGTTGGAATGCCCCGAATATGGTGCGCCCCGGACGGCATTTTTTTTATTTTACATCTTTCCCTTTTTGCGTTCTAGGCTTACTAGAAAAGGCAAAATCGGCGAGACCTTATAAAATCAAGTCGTCCGCCCGTAATGATCAACCAAGGAACGATAGGTAAATCCTTCGATATGGCCAATACAAGAACGAACGCTGCCCTTTTCCTGGCCGGGGCCCTCGTCCTCGCCGGTTGTGCCGAGAATCAGGACGCTACGGCTCTGTGGCCCTCCTTGGACGGGAGTGCGCCTGCGGCTCCGCAAGCCGCGCCGGCTGCGCAACAAACTGCGCCCCAGGCGGCAAACACCTCCAATAATTCCCTCTTTGGGAATAATAGCGCGAGTGCAGCGCCGGTTGGGACCGCTGCACAGCCTGCTGGAACGACCCCCCTTTACAGCGGTGTCAACAGCAGCAGCCCGGCCCCTGCGAATTACGCAGCACCAGCGCTTCCAACAGTGACGCCCGGCCAACCAACAGGCACGCATGTTGGCTTACGAGTCGTTGCACTGCGCCAAGACCTTGCGCGCTTGCAAAACTCCATCCAAGTGCATGGCCAAACATACCAAAAGATTCGCCCCAGTGTTGAAAGCAATGCGCAAGCCTATCAACAAACCGTGGCGCCGCTTTATGCCCGCTTACAAGTTGGGACCACACCTGGCAATCCTCAACTTGTCCAACATTGGAACGAAGCGGAAATGCGGTTGGATCGTGTCAATGACGACATCGATCAATTGAACGCTTTGGGCAATGCGGTGGTCAATGATGCGGCGATGGGGTCTTATATGCTCGAAAATGTTCGGGCGACCTATGGCCTCGCTGGCGCTTATGAAGAAGACCATCGCCAACTCGCGCTTTTAGAAGACGAAACAAATCGTACCGTGATTGCTGTTGACCGTCTGTTGTCTGATATCTCAACCGATATCAACCGCCAAGGAAATTATGTCGCTGCCGAGCGGGCCAATCTGACCGCTTTAGCCCTTGCGATTAAAACCGGGAGCTTCTTTGACAGCCCCATTCGTGATACAGGCGCAGGCTTAAACAGCACAGTCGCTGGCGATCCTATGGTTGTTGTGCGCTTTGATCAGCCAAATCTCAATTACGAACCTGCCTTAAGCGCTGCGATCCAAGATGCCCTTGGCCGCAACCCAAACAGTGTCTTTGATGTTGTGGGCGTCTCTTCAGCCGGTGCTGGCACCTCAGAAGCACGCATTCAAGCAGAGCGCGTTTACAAATCTTTGGTCCGCATGGGCGTGCGCCCTGATCGGGTGAATCTCTCTGCAATCAGCGGGGAGGGCAATCACCCTGAGGTTCATATTTACACTCGGTAAAGAAGAAGGGTGTGCGCCTCTCCCCTGTGTGATGTGAAACACCCTATGCTTTTGCTGTTGATGTAAAAGCTTGCGATTGAAGGGCACTCTCTGGAACGCGTTTTGATCTCGTACATTGATTGTGACAAAAGATTCCCTTTTGCCGCCCCGGTTCGCGAGATAAATCTTTGTTTTGCATTGACCTTTTCAGATGAAAACCAAGCTGCGCCTGGATCTTTCGTCTGGTTCAAGGCTCTGGAAACGACCGTAAAGCGCCGGCCCGATTTGGAGCCGGCGCTTACTTTTTCTCGGAAAATAAAGTCATGTCTGACAGCGGAAATGTTCACTTTGTCCCCCTGACCTGGGAAGAGGTCAATACCCACACCCAGATTTTAGCACAGCAATTGCGTGATAAAGCGCCTGCTGGGGGATGGAAAGGGATGATTGCCATCACGCGAGGCGGCTTGGTTCCAGCCGCAATTTTGGCGCGGGATCTTGATATTCGCCATATAGAGACGGTGTGTATCGTCAGCTATAATGACATGGCCCAAGGTCAGCTGCGCCTTTTGAAAGGCGTTGATCCCGAAAAAGTCAGTGATGGTGGAAAAGATTGGCTTGTGATTGATGATTTAGTGGATAGCGGTAGCACAGCCCGTGAAATTCGCCGTCTTTTACCACAAGCTTATATGGCAGCGATTTATGCGAAACCAGAAGGTTTGCCAGAAGTCGATCATTATATTAAAGAATATCCGCAAAATAGATGGATTATTTTCCCGTGGGAGATTCCACCTAAAGAAGCAAATCTGTGACTTTTAATTTCAGTCTTTTTGCGCTTGCGCGAAATAAAGCGACTTTTTTGAGAAAAAGTCTTTCAAAAAGCTTTTTTAGAGGCCTTACCTCGGAAAAGCTGCTGCACTCTTTTGGCAGGATGAAAGAATGCAGCTAGTATTTTTCCTAGAGCAAAGCTGGTTAAAGTGGCAGCCCCTTTAACCAGCTTTGCTCTAGCGCTTTAAAAAGTAAAATGCTCTCAACATTACCCTACAGACAGATCAATCGTCACTTTGATCTTTGTCTTCATCGGCAGCAGCGCGCTTTTGCTTGTAATCTTTGATTTCTTGTTGATGCTTGGTGATCAAGCGTGAGAAGGCAATCAAGCAATTTCGCGTCAGAGTCTGATGTGTAATCTGTGGTTGCTCGATGATCGAGAAATTGGGGTTGCCAAGCTTCATACGATCATAAAGGCTCGCCCAGCGGATACGCGCTGCGACGATAATGGCCCCTTCGATTTGGCGGCCATCATGAACGACATCGCTGAATTTGACTTCAACTTGTTCGTCTATGGGCGCTTCTTTGTCTGCGCTTGGGGGGGAAACTGTGTCTAAGCTTGATTTGATTGTGGCTGTGCAATCACCAAGATCAATTTCGCCTTCATATTCATGCGCCCCAAAATAGATCAAACCTCTTACAGCTTGTGTGGTTTGTTGGGATGTCAGGACACCCATGGTCTTAATCCTCCAGAAAATCCTGCCCTTCTGGCTTATCCATAAACATACAGCAGTGTTTTCGATTCAAGACAAGAGAACATAGCTGTAAACCACATGATCTGGCAAAAACCAATGCCCTATAGCACAGTTTACTGCGGTCTCACAGAGTTCGTTCTGATAAAAGCCATGATGAAGACTTTTTTGTTGAGCCCATTTTGTTATCACGACATTAAAATGGAGCTTTATCCAACATAGCTTAGTCAATCAATGCAAAGATAAGGGAGAGACCTTTAAATGACAGTTAGCAGCTTAGGTAAATAAAAACTTAATTATTCTTGAGGTGTTTCAAAATTTTTACAGCTTTTTGAGAGATTTTTTCTCGAAAAAGTCGTTCAATTTCGCTTAATACCAACCGACAGAGTCTGCGACTCTTCGGTTGATATTTTGCTCAAGCGTCGCACGGGCTTAACCAACCGGCTATAAGTTTCTATTTTCGTCGGTTGGCATAAGCAAAAAAGAGAGTTCTCTTTTTAAAGCTTCCGGCGCGCTGCCAGGGCTGTTGAGAGGGTGCCACCATCGAGATATTCTAATTCCCCCCCCATGGGCACACCTTGTGCAAGCAGAGTAACGTCTACGGTACAATCGGCAAGGCGATCACGAATGTAATGGGCTGTTGTTTGACCATCGACGGTCGCATTTAAGGCGAGAATAATTTCTTGTGTTTCGGCCTTTTCGGCTCTCTCTTTTAAGGAGTCGATTTTTAGACTTTCAGGGCCACGGCCCTCTAAAGCCGAAAGCGTGCCATGCAGAACATGATATAAACCACGATAGGCGCCACTGCGTTCTAAGGCCCATAAATCCCCAACATCTTCGACAACACAGATACGGCTTTTGTCACGATGAGGATCTTGGCACAGGCTGCAAGGGTCTTGGAGGTCAAAATTACCGCATTGCTGGCAGGTGACGACGGCTTCTGCGGCTTGGCGCAGCGCCTCTGCCAAAGGAAGCATTAAAGTTTCCCTTTGCGAGAGCAGAGCCAAGACAGCGCGCCTGGCAGAGCGTGGCCCTAAGCCAGGCAGCCTTGCAAGCACGCGCACTAAACGGTCAATATCTGAATTTTTCATGGGGAAGAGTAAAACAGATTAGCCCATTGATCGAAACAAAAGATTTATCTCACACCAACCGACGGGGTCGATGATGTTTCGGTGAGAGCCTTTGGTTTTTATTGAGACGTAAGGCAAAGGCTCTCTGTTTTTGTTTTTGCCACAAAACGCATGATGAAAGGGGCTGCCACTTTAACCA
>DDLW01000066.1 GCA_002340345.1 Alphaproteobacteria bacterium UBA2562
AGCCTCATCCGCCTCAGGGATGAGCGTTAGAGCAAAGTGCGGCTGGATGGAAACATCCAGTCGACAGGTCTTGCGGCAAAAACAATAAGAGAGAGCCTTTTGTGTACGTCTATCATCACGCAAAAGGCTCTCGAAGTGAGGAAAGAGCCCCCCTCATCTGAAAATTTATTTTGACTCCATACGCTGATAATTTTAGGTTTAGGGATGCGTATAAGATCTCTTTCTAAGCTTTTTATTGTGATGGGTTTTTTGGCTCTCTGGTCTGTGAAAAGCGCGGTGGCTTTTCAAGAGGGCTGGGATGTTAAAAACGCTCGGTCTGTTTTTCTGAATGACGTTGGTCATTATACTGTGAGTGCTTTACAACAGCCCTATCAACGTGGCGAGGCTTCCGACGGGAGCGCAGCAGAAAGATTATACTTAAGAAAAGGGCGAGACAGCTGGAATGTTAAAAACGTTCCGTCCTTTTTTCTTTATGAAGCCGATCATTATGCGGCATGTGGTTTACCACAGCGCCGCCAGCAGAGCGAAGCTTCCAACGGGAACGGCGCAGAAAGAGCGCCATTGGCGGAGGCCCCAAATCTGCTTGCCTCGGGTCGGCGCCACCCAGACCTACTTCCTACCATGTATTTCATGCAAATCAGCGGTAACTGGATTGCAAGGGCGCCAGATAAATCCATTACAGGCTGTAATTATGAAGCACGCCGTTTTATTGTAGATATATCCGAACCGCTGGATGTGGGACAAGGGGCATTTTTGACGGTGCTCACGCCAGAATTCATGGAACAACAAGAGGTTTTTATCGACTGGGAGGCGCCTTTTGCGCCGAACAACACAGAAGACCCTGATGTGATCATAGAGTTTGATGTGCGAAAGACATCCCAGATAGAGGATGCGGATATATATTGCATTTTTAAACCCCGCACCCTGTCAATCAATAATAAGAATTATGTTTTTTTTGCTCTTGCCAGTGGTGGTCTTTTCTATCGTGAGCCTGCGATTAGCGGAGATTGGTGGTCTAAAACCGTTTCCGCAGAGGGCTGCCCAGCCTGGTCAAATCAGGGGCTTGCTGATCAAGCAATTTTTTCTCCAAAGCAAGTTTTAATGGCGGAATTCGGGGAGAAATATTGGTATATCCTGCCAGATATCGGCATGGGCTTCCTGACGGAGACGGACATAGACTTTGATTGCGCCTATGCGGGCGTAGGGCTTGGGAATACTGGGTTTGATCTCTTTTTACTGTCGGAAGAATTCTATTTCAACTTTCTAGAAAATAATCAGTTGCTGCTGCGAGACGCGCAATCCTACTTTGAAATGCTTTATGGCAGAATGCGCATGAAGACTTTGCAATATGGCCCCTTGCGCAGCTATATTGAATCTATAAACCTATCCATGGCTGTTCGGGATATATTTGCTCAAGGCTTGCGGGATCTCGGATGTAACGGGGAATACAGCAGATAAGCTTTCAAAAGCTTTTTGAGAGACTTTTTCTCGAAAAAGTCGCCCCAATTTCGCGCCAGCGAAAAGAGTTCAGAACTGGAGAGCATTCAGGTGACGCCACCGGATCGCGCTTTGCTCTAGGACTTGGAAGGGATATCCTCAAAGCTCACCGAAAAATGATGGCCGCTTTATTGCGAAAACTGCTAAGCTCCGCTGGTTATTTTCAAAGCCCTCATTTTTAGGGAAGACAGCGTCTATGAATGATCTTGCTTTCAAACAAAAGACATCTTCAACTCTCAGCGTAACACATCCCCCTCTCGCCCCTCAAACGCTCTCTCGGTCCTGGCGCCGCCCGCGCGGTGCGATGCTGGCAGCGGTGCTTTTGGCGTTGGGGGTTTCGGCGAACAGTGCGGCGGCGGCGGATCAGGCCTTGGCGCTGAAGCGGGTCTTGCTGTCGACAGGGGGCGTTGGCTATTTCGAATATGAAGCCGAAGTCCGCAATGATGAGGCCCTCAGCTTTGATGTCCGCCGGGACCAAGTTGATGATGTGCTGAAAAGTGTTGTCATTTATGATGATAAAGGCGGTGTCGGCTCCATCAGCCTGCCTGGCGAGGAACCCTTGGAAGAGCTTTTCCGGGAACTGCCTTTTAAAGTCAATGACCTCTCCTCACCCCCGGCCTTGCTCGAAGCCTTGCGCGGCGCCGAAGTCGAAGTCCAAGGCGGGCGCGAGCTCAAAGGGCGCATTGTCGCGGTCAACCGCGAAAAACAACTCCTGAAAGGCAGTGACGCGACCGTTGATCGCCACCGCCTGAGCGTCATGACCGAAGACGGCCTCCAGACCCTGATCTTGGAAGAGGCGGACACCCTCAAATTCACCAATGAAGAGCTCGATGGGCAAATCAAACAAGCTCTGGCTGGGATTGCCGAACATGGCCGCCGCGAGCGCCGCCGTTTGAACGTCAATATTGCCGGTGAAGGCAAGCGCAAAGTGCGGCTGGGCTATGTTGTCGAGGCCCCCTTATGGAAATCGACCTATCGTTTGACCTTGCAAGGAGATCCAAAGGCCGAGACCGCCGCTCTACAAGGCTGGGCGGTGCTGGAAAATCTAAGCGGTGAGGATTGGAAAGACGTCGATTTGACCATTGTGTCCGGCAATCCGGTAACTTTCCAACAGGCGCTCTACCGGGCCTATTATGTTGATCGCCCAGAAGTCCCCGTCGAAGTGCTGGGCCGGGTGCTCCCGCGTGCCGATGAAGGCGGCATTGCCCCAGAACCCATGCCCCTGGCCGCCGCCCCGATGGCGGATAAGATGCTTGGGATGGCGATGCCTGAGCCTAACCGGCGACGCGCACTCATGGCGCAAAAAAGCGCTATGCCACAAGGCTATGAAGAGAACGCTCAGATGGTTTCCGGTTTTGCGCCCATGGTAGAGTCGGACAGTCCCACAGAATCCCGGGTCACAGCCGCAGAAAGCAGTGAAGCGGCAACCCAAGTGGTCTTCACAGTCCCAACACCCATTACCGTGCAAAATGGCCATTCGGTGATGGTGCCATTGGTGGGGGACGATATTCCCGCGACCACCTTATCTCTCTATCAGCCAGAAACCCATCCTTTGCATCCTTTGGCGTCGGTCAATCTGAAAAATGACAGCAAAATCGGTCTCCCACCGGGCGTGCTGACCCTTTATGAATCCCAAGACAGCGCGGTGTCTTTTGTCGGCGATGCGCAATTGAACCCGCTCCCTGCGGGCGAAGATCGCCTTTTGAGCTATGCGGTGGACCAAAGAATCCGCATCCATCGCGAGCAGACGGGCCAACAAATGATCACCACGGGCAAAATTGTCAATGGCCTGCTCACCTTAACCCGGATGGATCAAAGGATCAGCAGCTATCGGATCATTGGTGATGCGAAAATGGACCGCGAGGTCTGGATCGAGCAACCCAAGCTTGGCGGTTGGTCTTTGAAAGATCTGACGCCCAAAAATGAAACCTCCAGCCATTATCGCTTTGCCGTTTCTGTCCCAGCGGGCAAGACCGAGACCTTAAAAGTCATCCAAGAACGCCCCCGCACAGAGACCTTGCGCTTAACCCAATTGGATGCCCATCGCATTGACATCTTTCTAAAAGCAGACACACTCCCCAAAGCGGTCAAAGACGCGTTGGCGAAGCTTCCAGAACGCTTGGCGGCGTTGCGGGCCTTAGAGCAGGAGCAAAACCAGCTTAACCGCGAACAATCGGGGATTATCAAAGACCAGAGCCGGATCCGCAACAATCTCGACAGCGTGCCGGAAGACAGCGACATCTACCGCCGCTATTTGTCCAAACTCTCTGACCAGGAAGATCGCCTCGAAACCATCCGTGACAAAGTCGAAGATCTGGCTGGGAAACTCAAAGACTCTCGTAAAGATCTCGAAGATTTCGTTCAGAAGCTTTAAGATTTTTATGAAATCCGTAGGATTTC
>DDLW01000065.1 GCA_002340345.1 Alphaproteobacteria bacterium UBA2562
CCATGGCGAAAATTTGAAAATATTAGCGGCCCGTGCATGGGATGCTGTTCGTCTCTTATCTTGATCTGGCCCAGGGGAAGACTTGTCGCTGACGCGAAAATGGGGGGCGACTCTTTCGAGAAAAAGTCTGTCAAAAAGCTTTTTCTCAAGCAAGGGCGCAGCCTTATGGCAAAGGCCTCCCCTCCAGAGGAATATTTTTCGGCCTCAAAAATATCTCTTCAATATCAAGGCCTTCCAAAACTGTCACAAAACATTCCCCATTGACAGTTTCCCCCCCCAACCCTATGATCCTAAAAGCTTCTCTTCTGAAACTCTCTAGTTACCCGCCGAGCAGGCGGCTCAGAAGTCGTCGATTGGCTAATGTCAAGAAGAAAAATCGTTACCCGCCGAGCAGGCGGCTCAGAAGCGTCCTAGTTGCTAGAATTTTGCACTGGTGTCGTTACCCGCCGAGCAGGCGGCTCAGAAGCCTGAACCATCATCGGAACCATCATCGGAACCGTTACCCGCCGAGCAGGCGGCTCAGAAGCGAAGAATATTCAACAGCGGATTTGACACAGAGTTACCCGCCGAGCAGGCGGCTCAGAAGCTTATACGTCGCGGTAAACAATGCGTCATCTAGTTACCCGCCGAGCAGGCGGCTCAGAAGATAGACTATGGTTAGAGTTGGAATCGTCTAAAGTTACCCGCCGAGCAGGCGGCTCAGAAGTACTACAAAACCGCGCAAGAAGCCGCGATTTCGTTACCCGCCGAGCAGGCGGCTCAGAAGTTCGGGCTTTCAAGCCGTGCCTGCATGAGCTTGTTACCCGCCGAGCAGGCGGCTCAGAAGTTTGATCGCACGGAGAGATTTTTGACGTCACGGTTACCCGCCGAGCAGGCGGCTCAGAAGTTCAAACCATCGCGGAGATGATCATACTCTAGGTTACCCGCCGAGCAGGCGGCTCAGAAGAGCCCCAAACAGGCCAGCTTTCCCCTGCTGGAGTTACCCGCCGAGCAGGCGGCTCAGAAGGTCTTGAAATCATGAAGATAGCCGCTGAAAAGGTTACCCACCGAGCAGGCGGCTCAGAAGGAGCGGGAAACGCGCATTGGGTCGGCTATCAAGTTACCCGCCGAGCAGGCGGCTCAGAAGCATGAGTGCATATCCAGCATTAACAAAGTTTAGTTACCCACCGAGTAGGTGGCTTGCGAATCGTTGATCTCAAAGACTTAGGAGCTGACAGTTAAGAAGCTTGATGCTAAAAAAGCATAATTAAAAGAACCGCCGAGCAGGCGGCTCAGAAGTGTTTGAATGTGTTTGTAAAAACTGATCACCATTGATCACCGCTGCAGAAGCGGGTTTGAAGCTGGAACTTTTTGCAAGATACTAAAGCAATTCTTATTTTAGTATCTTGCAATTTTTTAAAAGCTCATTTGTGTTTAAATAAGATGCTTTGATTGCTTGATTGAATCATCATCTTAAATACATGAATTCATTTTATTTTTAGTTTTGAGATCAATTTTGACTCAAAAGATATAATCTTAAAAGAATAGAGCTATTTCTAAGAACGCATCCTGTTTAAATTTTTTTGTTACAATTATCTTGAATCTATAATCGAGCACAGCTATATATTTTTTGGATCGAGTTGGAAATAATATTCGATTATAGATGTATGCCTTCCCCAGTAATAATCTTATGTGACGCATTTAGGCAAGGAATTACTTAGTTCAAGGTTGATTTAAATAGGATCCTGTTTAAATGTTTTACATAGAACGATGAGGACTCACCATGAAAAAATCTAAAAAAGTAAAGCTCCATGTTAAAGTCTTGATAGAATTTTTGTTCATCATTGAACACCCAGTTGTCGATACAAGCTTCGCAGAAGAGCGAACAAAATTTTACCTTCTTGAGAAAAAGGGGCCCAAAACAGCGACGGGAACGCTTTCTTTATTGACCGCTTTTCTCCTTGAAAAAGCGTTCTGGCTTACGGTTTCCATAGCCGGTGTTATGAATCGGGTGAGAAAGATCACCTCTTTTTTGACCTTTGGTGATGAATAGCGATTGGGAAGCGTTTACAACTTTTCCGAGGCTTCAGAAAGCCCTTCGGTCTTGTAGAGACAGGGGGGCTTTTGAAGAGACTCTCTTTAACCTTTCCTAAAAAAGCTTTTTGACAGACTTTTTCTCGAAAAAGTCGCCCCCTTTTTTCGCGCCCGCGAAAAAACCACATGATGCGACCGACTATGGCTTTAAGACTCTCTTTCGGTATTAGAAGTCTTGCCAAATACACTTTTATGCCGTAAAGCTCTCTTGTTTTGCGGTTGGTGGTGAGGGTGTGGAACTTTGAGTGGTTATCTTCTACCCGATGATGTTGAGGCTTTACGGAAAGCGCGTGTGGGGGCGACGGTTCTGACACCGTCCATGACCTTGCAGATTGCCGCTGTCCTGGTGTCTGACAGCGATCTTTTTGGGACGGAGAAAAAAAACACGGCCTTTTGCGCGCGCTTGCAGCAAGGAGAGGCCGCAGAGATCCTGTCGGCCAAATCTGCAACCGAGGCCGCGAGGGCGGTCTTTTCCCGTGCGGCCCAGTGTTGGCACCATTGCAGCGGTCGTTTGCCAGACACCCGGCTGGGCTTTGATGCGGTTTTTGACCCCGAGGCAGCGCAAACGCCCTGTCTTGATGTCGTGGATCCCCGCACTGTGGTTCTTGAGATTGATCGTGGTTTTGCGGGCAATGCGGCGGACTCCCGAGGCTATCGTCTTTTAGGCACCCCCTTTCGCGGCGAGGCCGGGCCAACCTGCTTGGCCAAGGAGATCGAGAGCAACTCTGCCTATGCCAGCGCCCTTGCTGCGGCCTTTGGCGCCGACCTCATGGCCGCGTTGCGCCGGGCCCTGGACAGCAAAAGCGCCACACAGCGCCAAGCCCGCAAAGTGCCCAGCAAAGCCAAAGTCATTATGTTACCCCAAGAGGGACACTATAGTCACCTCACCCCCTTGACCTCGGTGCCTTTGGCCATCACGATCCGGGATCGCATTCGCCACAGGCGGACGGCCAACCAAGCGGCTCTGGCCAGCAAAAAGCAGGCGGGGATCAGCGATCGTCCGGACTATGTCCCGGCGCCGCCCCTGGCCTATCAAGCCTTTGGCGGCACCAAGCCCCAGAATGGCGGCTTTCTTGAACTCCAAGCCATCAATGGTCAATTGCCCTTGCTGAGCAGCACCAGCCCCCATTATGGAGCGACTTTGAAGGGCCAAAATCCCCCCCTTGAGAGACTGCAATGGAGGCTCGATCAGGGGGTCTTGCCATCTTGGTGCCGCCCGTTGCGGTCCTCGGCGTTTTTGAGAAAAAGCATCGCCGCCCTCGGCGATATTGGCAGTCGGGAGGCGCGCACGATCGCCGCGAAAAAAGAGCAGCTTGGCGCCCAATTGCAATGGGTCCTGCCCCTCGCCGAGCGCTTTGTCGCTCCCCTCTGGGAACTGCGGGTGAGCCTGTCGGCGCTCGACGATCCGCAAAAAGCCAGCTTGCGCCGGGCGATGCGCGACTGCCTCCAGACCCCGGAGGATTCAGCGGACCAGACCCCGGCGTCCCGCAAGACGTCTCCGACAGACACGGTCTCCCCGATGAGCACCGCAGAGCTGGACTTTCTCACCACCGATGCCTACTATGACGCGAAGCTGGTCACGGCTGCGCATATCCGGATTTTGGTGTCGGAAGTTGGCGAGGCCCTCTATCGCACCCTGGCAGCGCGGTTAGAGCACTGGGCCCAGACCCATCACCAGCCAGGCTTTAGGCCCTTTTTATCCCTGCTGGTGGTGGAAGAGGCCGTGCGCCGCCATCTTGATCCCTTCTTGCCCCCCGCAGAGATTGCTGTCGACGCCCAGACCTTGGACGCATACCTCTTAGAAGCCGGGGGTGCCCCATGACCCTTTATGTCGCCGTCGACGTGGATGTGAGTGGCTTTAACGCCATTCATAACCAACTGCTCGAAGCGGATTACCCAGCCCTGACCGCCCTTTATGGCCTTGGCCATGCGCTGTTCGACCGCGCGCTCTGCCGGGCCAAGCCTGGGACAGACATCTCGGCCCTTCCGGCATTGGATCCGCAAGAGGCACCGCCTGCCGCCCTGACCGGACTTGGACTGATGGTGGTACAGTCGCAAAGGCTCGATGGCGCCCCGAAAATGGCCATTGAGAAAAAAGACGCCCCGAAAATGACCCCGGTCATGGTCGATCAGCGCGAGGGATCCGGGCATTTTGTGCTGCTATTTCGCCTCGAAGGCGCGGATGTCGAACATCTCCGGACAGAGTCCCTCAAAAAGGCCTTTGCCGGGGCCGCCTTTGCGGGAGGGCGGATTACAAAGATTTATAAGATCCTGAAAACCACAGACCCAGACACATGGTGCACCTATTTTCGCACGATCCTGCCTGGAAAAGTGCTGATTGACCGCCGGGATTTGCTCGGCGCCAAAGACGGAGCTCAGGACGGGCTGGCAGGGGAAGATCCGCCGGGGGCAAACGGGGGGCAAGAGAGTTCCGGTGATCCCCTTGAACATCTGCTGGATTGCCTCGATTTCGTCTTGCGCCCGGATGAGGACCCCGACGATGCTCTGGAGGACGCTCCAGACAGCGCACCCGATGAGACGGGCACCGCCAAACGTTGGCGTTGGCGGCGGCGTGTGCCGGGCTGGCTGGTGCCCGTCGCCTGCGGGTGGCGGCTCATGGAACCTTTGCGCCCGCGCATCACCCCGCGCGCATCCGGGGAAAGCGTTCCCCATGCCTATGCCACCGGCCTCTTGGGGCTGGGGGAATTTCTCTCGGCCCCTGTGCTTTTTCGTCGAGAAAGCGATCCCCTGGCCAGAGCCAACAGTCTCTTCTGGCAGCCTGTCTGGCGTGGGCCGGACCTCTGGCATTTACAAGGCCCGGTGCTGACCATCGCTGATGATATTTTAGAAGAGCAAGAAGACGAGGAAGAGCAAGAGGGGCGGTTTTCTTTGGGGCGGTCCCTTGATGAAGGGGCGTATGAGGGGGATTAGGGGCGGTCCCTTGATGAAGCTCGGTCGGAAAGAACATTCTTTTTCGCTGGCGCGAAAATGGGGGCGACTTTTTCGAGAAAAAGTCTGTCAAAAAGCTTTTAAACACTAAATTACGCAAAATCGGGATGACAGCCATGGCCGCAGCAAAAAGCAAAGATTTTCCATCGGTTCTCGCCTTTAATGGCAAATTGCGTCCAACAGAAGGGCTGATGTATGGCTGTCGCTGGGAAGATAAGGATAAAATCTTAGACCCTAGAGAGAAAAGTAGGTCCTTTTTGGCGCCGGTCGAGGTGCATGACATCACCGTGCGTGGCACCATGGGCGTGGCGAAAAAATCCGCCAAAAGCGACCAGCCCGGCGCCGATCTCGATCTGAACAACGCCAATATTCAAAGAGTGGACAGCGCCCATTTGCCCCAAAGCTGCGACAGTTTGGTGCTCACCTATGGTCTCGTCGTGCTCCCCCGCGCAGGCCTGCCCCATGCGTGTGACATCCCCAGCTTTACCGAGAAATGCGAAACCCTCCATAAGCTTTACCGGGAAAAAAAAGGCTATGAACGCCTCGCCCAGCTCTATGCCGGTCAGATTCTCAGCCGGGCCCCGCTTTGGCGCAATGGCTATGCCTCTGCAGTCCATCTCCATGTCACCGAAAAAGGGAAAGAGCTGGAAGAGGGAAAAGACTACGAACCTTTGGCCTCTTATGAAGACCATATCAATCCACAGCAAAGCAATGACTTAATCCGCACCGTCACCGGCCAAGATGCCCTGGCCCAGCGTTTGGCGCAGACCTTTGGCGCCGATGAAGCCTTTGAAAGCGCCCTATTGACCATCACCTGTATCGCCCAGATCTTGCCAGGGGCCGAAATCTATCCTTCCGAAGAATTCATTCAAAAAATAGGATCCCCAAAAAAAGGCGACAAAGGCAAAACCCTCGCCACCCATGATGTCGTCTGGCAAGACCGTAAACTCCGCCAAGCCGTGATGCATCCACAAAAAATCGGCAATGCCTTGCGCCAAATCGATTCCTGGTATCCCGAAGCCGAAACCCTCGGTCCCATCGCCGTCGAACCGCTGGGCGCAAGCCAGAAATATTACCGTGCCTTCCGCAGTGGCAAAGACGGGGGGGCCAGCTTTGAATCTTTGCTCAAAACAATGGATCGCATCATCACCCTGGCTGAAAAAGGCGAACCAGACGGCGACCTCGACTTTTTCATGGCCTGCACCATTCGAGGCGGCGTCCAAGGCACAGCCAAAGACAGCAAGCAAGAGGCTTAAGCCATGACGGAGCCCAAAAAGCCTCTTTATTGGGTGCGGCCAACCCATTTCATCCGCTTAGATTTGCGGCCCTTGCCCCTTATACCCGACCCTTCAGAAGGCCCCCAGCCCGATAGCACTTTGTTTCTCATCGCGCGGGTGATGGGCTGTGTCCATCATGTGATTCACCAAGGCGCGCCTTTGGCCGTTGCTTTTCCCGGTCAAAAATGCAGAAAAACCGAAGCCGATAAAGCCGGTAAAACCGACAAGACCGATAAGACCGGCAAAACCGGTCGCCCAGACAAGACTGATAGTGTCAAAGACGCCCAGAAGCCGTCTCCGCAGAAGCATGCCAGACCGCCTTTCGGCCATGAGGTCCGGATCTTTGGCGAATATGAAAATTTACAGACCTTTCTTACCGCCTTTGGGCCCTTTATCAGCTTAGGCGGCTATGGTCTGGACTTTGCCCAGCCCATCCAACCCGCCCCAGAACAAGCCGATGGGGTCGCCTATATCCGAGATCGCTGGTGGGAAAAAGGCCAAACCGGCTGGCAAGACCGACAAGCCCGCCGCCGCGCCACCCGTAAAGGCCGCGAACGCCGCGCGCAAGCGTCCTCTGAACCACCAAAAGACACAAAAATTTCTGTCGAGCCACGGGACGAAACCCTGCCTCCCACCTATTTCTTCTTAAAAAGCCAGAGCTCCGATAGCCCCCAAGCGACGATTTATGTCACCGCGTTGAAAACACCAACAGCGGCGCAACTGCCCGTCAATGGTTATGGTCTTGGTCTTTCTGACCAGCCTGTGGGGTTGCCCGTGGCGTTGCCTATAGAGACATGCAAATAAGCAATTGTCTTTTTTCGCTGAAGCGAAAATGGGACGACTTTTTCGAGAAAAAGTCTCTCAAAAAGCTTTTTTCCATCCCCAAAAAACCGAATCAGAGCCCCAAGAGACCTTTCCAAAGGTCAGGTGATTCGGTTTCCTTTCCCTTACGGATTCCTAGAAATGATCCTTTTAGGCTCTCAAAAAAGGATGAAATTTCATTAGCATCTGTTTTTATTAGTTTTTTTGGGGGAATGCCGCATTGCACAATTTTTTATTTTATATACTACAATTTTTAACAAGCTATTCTAATTTTTCTTATGTTTTCATAGGCTTTATCATGGCTTTCGCAATACAGGCAAATGCTGCACTGCAAAAATAAGTAATGATATAAGATATTTAAGAGCCATGCGCTTATTTTTTACTTTCCATTGCCAAGCAGTGGCGTCAGAATGACGCAGGATTTGAGGGGCTGTTGCTAAAACGCTCTCAAATACCCAGGCCTTCTCTAATAGAAGCTTACAAAAAGTCTCATATGCTTTCTTCAGCAAGTCGAGAGAATAACATGCTTCATTGGCCATTCCAGCCCGCTGCAACGGCTCGGGTTTAGGGAGGAAAAAAGCCATAAATTGGCAAAGGAAAACGCGGCTTTCTCTTAATAGAAAGCCGCGCTTTCTTTATGAGGAGGGCCAGACTTATAAACAAAATAATCTCTTTCGCCAAGAAAAAAATGTCTGTTCCGATTCGCACAAGACGGTTTCACTATAAGGGGCTGAAGGCTCTAGCCTTTTTGACTAGGACTTAAGGCCAAGTTTGTTTGAGGTAAAACAATAAATCCTTATATTAGAATATATTATCATGGCACAGCAAAGATAACCCAAGCAAAAATTACAATATAAGACCTATGTCCTAAAAATGGCACGGTCCAGGATAATGATAAAAATTTAAATAAAATAGAGTCATTACGGGCAATCACTATAATTCTTAAAAAACAGAGCTATAGATTTGCTTGTATTTTAACAATCCCAAGAAAATCACTTATTTTAAGACTGTTTTATTGGTTGTGAAGCGATCTAGATCTCTCTTCCTATTAATTTTCGTCTCTTAATATGATAGCATCTAAATAATAAATCGAGCACATAACCATATGATAAAGGTTAATTTATGAGAGGCTGTCATGAAATACTTCAATATTCAAACACGTATCTTTCTTGGTTTCGGTTTTATGCTGCTGCTCTTTATTATGATGGGTGGTGTTTCTATCCACATGCTGCAAAGTGCAAATAACCGCCTCTTGATTGTCACCCAATCATCGCATCTTGTCGAAGCGGCCACAGAATTTTTAATTGCGCTGCGCAATACCGACAGTCTTGCCCGTGCCGCACTTAGTGATACGAATATCAAAACAAAAGATGTTCTGAAAGTCAGCGAACAAATCGGTCCTAAACTTGAAGATTTTTTGGCGAGAATAGGCAATGATCATGATAACAACACAAGATCTTCTTTAGAAAAATATTATCAAGACTTGATCCCGGCCCTCGAAGAAATATTGACCAAAAGATCAATCGGCAGCGAGGCCATGATTGTTGTGCCTTATGCGGCCCATAATTTCCAAAAATCTTTAGAAGAGGCGGAAACAGCCCTCTCACAGCATAAACCAGAACAGGCAAAAGACGCCATCTTAAATATTAAAGTTACACTTTATGATTATGTCCAAGCCTCTTTACTGTATTTGGCAACAAAAAAAGAACAAGATTATAAAACCTTCTTGCGCTCTTTACAGAATACCATGACAGCGACGCAATCGGCTGAAGATCTCGTCAGCTTTTTAGAGCGACGCCAGCGGAAAAAGATGTTTCGATTTCTACGGCGTGACATTAATCAGATTGCCAATGCCGTGAAACAATTCCATGGATCTTTGGCCGGGATTGCTTCCCTACGGCAAAATTACTTTACCATTCTCTCTGGTTTTGACCGCTTGACCACAGATTTGCGCACAGATGCCTTACAGACCTATCATCGTCTTGAAGCCGAAACCGAGGTCGATTTGCAAAGCGCCGCAGAGCAGAATCTGCAAATTAAACTAGGTCTTATGGCCTTAGCGATTGGGATTTGCCTCGGTTTTGCCGTGTTCACCGGGCGGTCTATTATCGTGCCCCTGCGGCGCCTGAACCATTCAATTGACGAGATTGCCCATGATCGCTTGGAGAAACAGCCCCAAGGCGTGCAGCGGCAAGATGAAATCGGCTTTATCGCCCGTGCGGTGGAGACCTTTCAGCAAAACCGCTTAAAAATGCTGCAAAATGAGGCGGAAAGCCAAAAACAAGCCCAGCGCCAAGACCAAGAAAAACGCCAAACCTTAGAAGATCTCTCCGAGCGCTTTTCCTCCTCCATGGGCACAGAAATCAAAATGATCGTTTCGCAAATGACCCAACAAAGAGATATCGCCCAAACGGTGCAAAACATGTCAGAAACCGGCGAAAAGAACGCTCAAGGGGCCCATCAAGCGACCTTAGAGACCGAAGACAGCGTCCGCGCCGTGCTTGAGGCCGTGACGACCTTATCCTCTTCAACGGAGAAGATCCGCACCCGCCTTGAGAGCTCTTCGGAAGCCACCGATCGCGCGGTGACCACCGCAGACATGGCCGCAGACACCATCACAGGCTTGCAAGAAGAAGCCCATGCGATTGGTGAAATCGCTGACATGATTTCAAATATTGCCGAGCAAACCAATCTTTTGGCCCTAAATGCCACCATCGAAGCGGCCCGGGCGGGGGATGCAGGCAAAGGATTTTCCGTCGTCGCCGCCGAAGTCAAAACTTTGGCCACGCAAACAGCCTTGGCGACTCAAAATGTTTCGTCGCAGATTTCATCGATCCAAGGCCGCGTCGAAAAAGCTTCACGCACCATTCTTGATATCCGCGATGAGATCACCAACATGCACCAAGCTGCACTTCAGATGACGGAATGTGTACAAGAACAGCAAAAAGCCACAGGCCAAATCAGCGATTGTGTCCAAAAAGCAGAGTCCCAAACCCAGCGTCTCCATGATAAAGTCACAGCTGTTTTAGAGGCCGCCCATCAGTCGGGCAAAGCAATGACAGACATGAGTACCGCCACCACAGCCCTTGCAGCATCGGCCCAGTCTTTAGAGACGCGTTCCGGGGACTTTTCAGCGGCGGTTTTACAAGAAGCAACGCGGTCCTATGGCTAGAACAAAGCGCTAGAGGACGACGATAGAGCAAAGCGCGATCAGGTGGAGCCCCCTGATCGCTTGCGTTTTGCAGCAAAACCGATCTTGGACGTGATCTTTATCTCTTCTTGAAGATTACAGATTAGTCTAATATTTGATGGTTCTGGCTTCGGCCAAGCTCTGTGCTATCGAAAGGCCAGAGGAAAAGACCGGAGGAACGCCATCAAGAGCAGCGCTAAGGAGACGCTCTTTGCCCAGTGAAAGGCAGTTTTTTCCCAGTAGAGGATGGAGACCTCAGATCCCAGATCCCAGCCCCTGTCTTGGAAAACCCCCTTGGGAAAGACCGCTTGAAGCCCCCCTTGGGACTCTTCTCCAGGGACCGTCAAGGACAGTTTGATGCGGCAAAACTTGCCCGGAACGGCGAAGGTTCCTCCCAGGACAACTCCAAGGCCAGCCAGGGCCCTTTCTGGAGGCCTAAAGGAAGGAAACGGCCTGGAAATTGCTACGTCGTACTTTCTGGGCAAAAACCACGGATTTTTGAAATGCCATATGCGACTTTAAAGGAAAATTTAAGCTTGGATTCACATAGATATATTTTTTCATGACTTTATAACTCTTGATGACTCTGGGGGAGACCTCTCCCGAAGGGGGGGATAATCTCTCCCAAAGGTAAGCTGAAAAAATCTGACATAAGGACAAGAAGATTTTTTCAAGAAGACGTCAAAGAAGATCTTGACAGCCGGCGCAAGATATAGCTGTTGAAATCTTAGTGTTGGATATTTCATGCGGCGCAACGAGGCGCGCCCAACGCCAGGGAGGCGATAGACCATGGTTGATTCAGTAAATCTCGGCAATGTTCGTGTCGATGACGACACAGGCCGGGTGTCTTTCTCAGGGATTTCTTCCGGTATCAATTCCGAAGAAGCCATCAAGAATATTATGAAAGCCTATCGGATCCCAACAGATCGGATCGAGGCTGAAATTAGCAGCAACCAAACCAAAATCGGTGGTTTGGAAGACCTAAAAGCTTTATTAACAAATTTAAAATCAGCTGCGGACTCCTTGCGGGGCAAGCCAACAGTCAATAATGCCGGCAATGTTTTTGAGCAAAAAGAAGCTTATGCCGCGACAACGCGTTCGGATGGCGGCACCACCAGCGCGGCCACCAGTCTGATTGGGGTCACGCTGACAAATAATGCTGAAGTCGGCACCCACCGGTTTGAAGTCATCCAACGGGCCACCCAGTTCCAGGCCGCCACCGTCAATACTTGGGACATGGCCACAGAACTTGGCACACAAATTGGCGGCTTAAGTGCAACGACCTATTTCCAGCTCAAAGCCTCGAATGGGACAGTGGACTGGAATGGCACCGGCACAACGACCGATAAAACTGACGATGCCATCCAAATTGAGATTCTCAGCACCGACACCCTAGCCAATATTCGTGATAAAATTAATGCCGCCAATGTTGGCGAATCCGCCAGCGGTGTCACCGCCTCCATTATCCAAACCGCCGGCAGCCAAGGCCAGCTCGTTCTTACCGCCGATGAGACAGGAACAGCGGTCCAATATAACCGTATCTCCGGGAATGCGTTGGATCGTTTGAATTTAACCGAAGGCGGCGGCGGTGGATCCGTCAATCAATCCGACCCGTCCCTAAATGGTGCCAATCGCGGTTTTGCTAATATCATGACCCGCGGGGAACAGGCCATTTTGGAATTGACGGATGTGCCAGACACCGATCAAGGCTGGTCCACAGGCCTTGTTGATGCCGCTGGCACTGTTGCCACGGGGACGCTGAATTTTTATCGCTCGGAAGCCCCGGCCCAAAATATCGTCATTGGCAATGCTGGCGTTGACAATACGGTCGCTGATTATCAAGCCGATGCCGACTGGACCGGCACCACTGGCTACACAAATGCCGATGGTGAGGCCTATCGTTACTATCAATTTGCTGGCAACCGTTATCTGGTCATGGACACAACCCATGATGCCAGCGGTGATAAGCAAATGAACTTCTACGGTGTTCGGTTCTCTGCTGATCCTTCGACCTTGACACAAGCCCAGTTCGAAGCCCAAATGGGCAATATGAACCGCCGCTTTTCCGTTGGGATGGATCCCGAAACCCCACAAGTTCAAACAGATCTCAACTTAAATCAGCAAAGTCTCCAAGTCACACGGGAAAGCAACACCATCACAGATCTTTATCAAGGGGTGACCCTGGATCTGTTAAAAGCAGAGGCTGGCACAACCATTGAACTGGAAGTGCAACGGGACTTGGCCGGGGTGAAAGATGCTATTTCAGGATTTGCCGAAGCCTATAATGAGGTTGTCAAATTCTTAAATATGCAGCGTGAAGAAGATCCCCAAACCGGGAAACCTATCGAAGAAGCGGTTCTGGCCAATAGCTCTATCCTGAATACGGTGGAATCCCAGCTGTCTTTGATGATGTCACAAACACCTGCTGGCTCAGGATTAGATTTCAACACCCTGAAGCAAATTGGTGTTGAGTTTGTCGTCAATGACAACACGGTGAATACCATAGAGTATGACACCTTAACGATCGATAATTCCGTCCTCGACAATATGCTTCTCACGGAGTTCAATTCCGTGCGCGGTTTGTTTGAATTCCAGCATACCTCCAATGATGCGCGCTTGAACATCATCAGCTATACTGGGGACACCAATTTTGCCGATGGGGGCGGGATCAGTTTCGAGCTTGATGCCGGTATTCCCGATAACACAGGCATCCCATCGGTGCAATATACTTACAACGGCACAACCTATAGCTCTGCTGCCGGCGATATTGAAATTGACGGTCGCGTTTTTAAAGTCACAAATGGCCCCGCAGAAGGCTTGATCGTACGCTATAGCGGTCGCATGCCAACCTCTGCTGCGGATCCTGTGGCCGCTTTTGACAGCCAAATGACCAACACAATCGGCTTAGGATCTTTGTTCTATTATGACATTGAAGACATGCTCGACAGCCAAACAGGCACTGTCAGCGCTGAAATCAATGCTCTGAAAGAACAAAATGAGGTGAACCAAGAGCGTGTTGCCGATCAGCTGGCCCGTTTGGATGACCAACGTCAGACTCTGATCGACCAGTTCAACCGGATGGAAGCTGCGATGGCAAATCTCAAATCCATTCAGCAACAAGTCCAAGAAGCTTTTGGTGCCATGAGCAGCAAGTAAAATCTTAAAATCAAGAGCCCCTTCCTGGAACCGGGAAGGGGCTCTTTTTTTTGGAGTCTTTCTGGCGGCATGGACGCAAACGAAAGATTCAGGCGGAACTTGTTTTCCTTAGAGCAAAGCGCGATCAGGTGGCGTCACCTGGTCGCTTTCGTTTTGCGGCAAAAACAAGACTCTAGAGTCATCCGTGACTTAGGTTTGGTCGCGGATGACTCTAATGTTTTCGCAATGAATCAGAAATGATTATAGTTTTGTTTTTAAATTCTTTTTCATGCTTAGACATACAAAGCAATATTGGCCCTATGTGACCTTGGACATATCAATATTTTTTAGTCTCTGTCAAAATCTTGGAAATATATAATCCTATGATTTTGCATCATTCTTTTTGCTTTATCATGTGATTTCTTCTTGATGTAACAAATCATCACCTTTTTTTCATTGAGAAGCCCTTTTGGTTATTGCGACAATCAGCTATGGTTAATTAAGGTTTTTTGGGTTTGCCGCAAAATAAAAGCGATCCAGCTGTCGCATCACATTTTGCCGTGAGCCCTCCTCTGGAGCAAAGCTGGTTAAAGTGG
>DDLW01000233.1 GCA_002340345.1 Alphaproteobacteria bacterium UBA2562
GTTTCTTCAGCTGTGAAATGGTCGCAAGCGCTACCGGGCGACGGGTTCTGTTGCCCCCGGTAAGGTGGGTGGCCACCGGAAGCCTATTTTGGAGCCACATCGCGACTTCATTATTGAGCGGATAAAACAGACACCACAGCTGACACTGTGTGCGCTGAAGGCGGAACTGGCTGAACGCGGTGTGACTGTCTCACATGACACGGTGTGGCGGTTCCTGCGGCGTTAAGGATTGCGGTTTAAAAAAACGCTGTTCGCCCTTGAGCAGGGCCGCGCCGACATTGCCCGTCGTCGCAAGCGATGGCATCCTTTCAGGGACGCCTCGCCCTCCAACAGCTGGTGTTCGTCGATGAAACCTGGATCAAAACCAACATGGCGACATGTCGGCAGCCTCATCTCTACAATAGAGCCAGACGAATGTGAAAACTATATCCAAAACGCCGGATATGCTTCCCTTAAAACCTGAAACGCTCTAGCCTTTTGCTCCCAGAGAATAAATATTTTGACCTCTGAAGACAAAAACGGCTCAGATATATCTGAGCCGTTTTGCATATATTAAGGATAACACTCCCACTTTTACTTTAGCGCTGATTCAATAAGATATATTCACGCTTATTATAACCAGTGTACAGCTGGCGTGGGCGGCCAATTTTTTGGCCTGGCTCTTCGATCATTTCTTTCCACTGCGAAATCCAACCCACTGTCCGTGCCAAGGCAAAGAGGCAGGTGAACATGCTTGTTGGGAAGCCAATCGCTTTAAGAATGATGCCAGAATAGAAATCAACATTCGGGAACAATTTACGCTCAACAAAATACTCATCTTCCAGAGCGATGCGTTCGAGTTCCATAGCAAGCTCTAACAGAGGATCATTGACACCCAGCTTTTCTAGAACTTCGTGGCAGCTGCCTCTTAAGACATTTGCACGTGGGTCTGTATTTTTATAAACACGGTGTCCAAAGCCCATCAGACGGAAAGGGTCGTCTTTATCTTTTGCTTTTGCGATGAATTTTTCGATATTTGATTTATCGCCAATTTCTTGCAGCATATTCAAGACGGCTTCATTCGCACCACCATGGGCCGGTCCCCAGAGAGACGCAACGCCGGCCGCGATACAGGCAAAAGGATTGGCGCCAGAAGATCCAGCAAGGCGAACAGTCGATGTGGAAGCATTTTGCTCATGATCAGCATGCAGGATAAAAATTTTATCCATAGCACGAGCCACAGCGTCATTCACCACATATTTTTCGGCTGGGACTTGGAAACACATTTGCAGGAAATTCGCTGCATAGCTTAGGCTATTATCTGGATATTGGAAAGGTTGACCAATAGAATATTTATAGGCGTTAGCAACAATTGTAGGCATTTTCGCGATCAAACGGAAGGTTGCAACTTCCCGTTGACGATCATCGCGAATATCCGTGCTGTCATGATAGAAAGCCGACATGGCTCCGACAACACCACAGACAATAGCCATTGGGTGCGCATCACGGCGGAAACCACGATAGAAATTGAACATTTGCTCATGAACCATGGTGTGATTGGTGACATGAGAGACAAATGTATTTTTTTGCTCGACAGTGGGTAATTCGCCATGGAGGAGAACATAACAGACCTCCATGAAATCGCTATGTTCGGCGAGATCTTCAATAGCATAACCGCGATGCATAAGAAGCCCTTTGTCACCATCAATATAGGTGATTTGGGATTCACAGCTGCTTGTTGATGTGAAACCAGGGTCATGTGTGAACATGCCAGTTTCTGCATAAAGTTTGCGAATATCGATGATCCGAGGACCTTCAGTCCCATGCTGGACCGGAAATTCATATTTTTTACCGGTCGCATTATCGATAAGAGTGACGGTGTCCTGAGACATGTATGGACTCCCCGCTTGATAAGAGTTTTCTAATATTTTTTACGAGTCTGCGACAATTTAGGGCTGCTTTCGATGAGAATCAATCGAAGCTTCACGATCGCTTTTTTCATTTCGCTTTTTTTTCGCTAAAAATTGAGAAAAGCCCTTATTTCAGGGCTTTTCCAGCTCTATCATTTTTTAGCTAATTCTTGTCAGAAAGTGCAAGAGCGTCTTGAATACGTCCTAAACTCTCTGTTTTTCCGAGAATCGCAGCCACTTCAAAAATGCTTGGCGAAACATTTGATCCCGTAAGGGCAGCTCTCAAAGGCTGTGCGATATTGCCAAGTTTTGTCTCAAGTTGTGCGCTGACCTCTTTCACACTGTTTTCAATGCTCTCTACAGTCCAGTCTGTAAGAGCGTCTAAAGCGTCCTGTAATTTGGCCAATCGCATATGCCCGTCATTTAAAACCAATTTTTTCGCTTTATCATTAAACGGTAAAGGGCGGCAACGAAGATAAAAATGGGCAGATTCAGCAAGGTCATTTAGGCCTTTAGCGCGTTGTGTTAGGCCTGCAAGCCCTTTTAACAGCCAGGTCTCCGCATGTTCATGTTGTGGTTGTCCTTGCAAGACGGCATCAAAACGGCTGTTGAGGGAGGGAAGCAAGTCTTCTGCAGGTGTTTCCCTTAGATAATGTGCATTAAGAGACTCTAATTTTGTCATATCAAAGCGAGAGGCTGCTTTGCCTATGCCTGTAAAATCAAACCATTCAATCGCTTGCTGGGTTGAAATAATTTCATCATCCCCATGCCCCCATCCTAAACGCAAAAGATAATTCCGCATCGCTTCCGGCAGGATGCCCATATCGCGGTACGCTTCTGCACCAATAGCCCCATGCCGTTTAGACATTTTGGCGCCATCTTGTCCATGAATCAAAGGGATATGAGCGAAAATAGGCGTTTGCCACCCCATTAACTGGTAGATTTGCGCTTGGCGAAAAGCATTCGTTAAATGATCATCACCACGCATGACATGCGTAATGCCCATATCATAGTCATCAACGACTACAGAGAGCATATATGTTGGGGTACCATCAGCGCGCAAAAGAATCATATCATCCAATTGCTGGTTAAAAACGCGCACGGTTCCTTGCACTTCATCTTGTAAGGTTGTTTCGCCGTCGCGAGGAGCTTTCAGACGGATAACGGGCGGGATGTTTTGTGGCGCTTCAGAAGGGTCACGATCTCGCCAGCGACCATCATAGCGTTGGGGCAGACCTTCTGCTTTTTGCGTTTCTCGCATTTTCTGTAATTCGTCTGGTGTTGCGTAGCAATAATATGCATGCCCTTTTTCGAGCAGTGCGTTTGCAACATCAGCATGACGTGTAGCATTCTGAGATTGATATACGGGGGCTGCATCCCAATCCAAGCCTAACCAACTTAGCCCTTCAAGAATGGCATCGATGGCCTCTTGGGTTGAGCGCTTTTTGTCTGTGTCTTCAATACGCAGCAAAAAACGTCCCTGCATGTGCCGAGCATATAACCAATTAAAAAGAGCCGTTCTTGCACCTCCAATATGAAGAAAACCTGTGGGGGAGGGAGCAAACCGCGTTACGACCTTCATGGATTTCTCTTTCTCTTCTCGTGTCTTTTCGGTATTGTCATATTAAAATATGCAGATTTTTGCGTTAGAGCTTATAGAGTCCTCTAAAGCGATAAAACATGTCTTGCTTTTTAATAACAGAAAAATCTCTCTCTTTGTCCATGTGCCTTTGGGTATTGGCAAACTCTATACATGTTTTCAATGGGCGAAACGATGGTGCGAGACCATAAGAAATATGCATTATGGAAAGCATTGTTAAAAGCGTTCCACTTTCTTATTCCAAGATCGCAGAAGCAAAAAGAGAACACTCAAAACAGCTCTTATCACCAGGATATTTGGCTGCCGGAGACTTTTAGCAATCACAAGACAGAAACACGAACGCGATCATTTGCACAAAGCTTTATGGAATCCCTCTTTTTAGAAAGAGACCGCTGGATTTTATGGCTTATTGTTCCTTTTGCAGTTGGAATCGGGCTGTATTTTTCTTTACAACAGGAACCACCTGTTCGTTTTTGGGGGTGGAGTGGGCCACTGAGCCTTCTGACGCTTATCTATAGTTGGTATGATATGCGCTCGGGATTGCATCGCGGTATTATTTTACTGATTTTATCTTTGCTTATGCTTGGCTTTTCGGCGGCACAATACCGAACAGAAAAAGTCGCAGCGCCAAAATTAAAGCAGGATATCGGTCCTGTTGATGTCAGAGGTGAGATTCTGCGTGTGGATCGACTTTTCAACGGGAAACGCTTTTGGATTATCAACCCAGATATTGAAACTTTAAAAGCGGACGACACACCCTTTCTTGTGCGCATTACGCGGCGGATAAAACCAAATCATCCGCATTGGGTCAAGATGAATGCTTTGAAACCTGGTGACACCATTGCTGTTTTAGCCAAATTGACACCTCCACAGCCGCCTGTTGCCCCTGGTGCTTTTAACTATCCTCGGCATGCATGGTTCCAACAATTGGGCGGACTTGGTTATGCTTTAGGAGATATCAGAACGTTAACATCAAAAACAGAAACATCATTAAATTTAAATAGGTTAAATAATTTTATTGAAGTCTTACGTTATACTGTAGAAGATAAAATCAAAACAATTCTCCCAGCAGAAAATGGTGCTGTGGCATCCGCTTTGATCGTTGGTGCACGCCATGCCATTCCTTATAAAGATTTAAAGGCGATGAGGTCGGCTGGATTAGCACATTTACTTGCAATATCTGGTTTACATATGGGATTAACTGTTGGGTTTTTATTTGTTACATTACGTTTCTTTATGGCTCTATGGCCTTGGCTCGCTTTACATTTCCATATTAAGAAAATCGCTGCCATTATCGCGCTCTGTGGGGGTGGTGCTTATCTTCTTTTGGCTGGCGCGACTGTGCCGACACAACGCGCTTTTCTTATGTTCGCGATTATGATGCTTGGTGTTCTTGTGGATCGTAATGGCATATCCATGCGGTTCGTGATATTCGCTGGATTTGTTGTCTTATTCTTTACGCCTGAGAGTCTTCTAGGGCCAAGTTTTCAGCTTTCTTTTGCAGCTGTTATTATGCTGATTGCTGGTTATGAAACCCTTCAGAAATATAAGTCTAGGCCCGTTAAGAAACCTGGTCTGCATCGAACTATTCTATTCTATATTGGTGCTGTTTTATTATCGAGTTTACTCGCTGGTCTTGCAACAGCGCCATTCTCTTTGCTTCATTTCAGCAAAATTCCTCTTTATGGACTTCTAAGTAATCTTATTGCTATGCCGATTATGGCATTTTGGGTGATGCCATGGGCGTTGTTTTCGATGGTCATCATGCCTTTTGGTTTTGCAGACTATGGCCTTATTCCTATGGGGTGGGGCATTGATATTATTCTTAAATGGTCACGATGGATTGCTGATCAAAAAGGGGCTGTCTTGTATTGGCCTCTTCAAAGTAATCTTACGGTGCTTCTTTTGGTCTTTGGAGGATTATGGCTCTGTTTTTGGCAGAAGATTTGGCGTCTTTTGGGTTTTTTACCAATCTGTCTTGCCATGGGACTGCTTATAAAGCAGTCTTTTCCCGACATGTTGATTGCACGACAAGGACATGTTTATGGGATGCGTGGAGAAGACGGCACGTTCTATATGACCAGGTCAGGAGGGCGTATTTTACGAGAAAGTTGGTCTCGGATGCTTGCCGTTGAAAAAGCGCGCTCTTTCTCAAACCTAGCTCATCAAAATGAAAACACTGGGCTTCGCTGTGATGAATCAGCCTGTGTGTTGAAGCGCTTCCGGTGGACTGTGGTCGTACAATCTGATCCAATGGAACTTCCAAGAGATTGTTTGCGTGCCGATTTTCTTTTTACATCAGCCACTTTGCAACAAAAATGTATTCTTAGACAAGATAATCCCAACATCATATTGAAAAATACAAATAATGCGATCTGGGATAAAAGAGACCTAAAAGAGGCAATAGCGCTCAAGCTTTTTCTTTTTGAAGATCATGTTGAAATTGAAACAGTGCAGGCAGAATGGGGCCGACGCCCCTGGACAGACTGATATTTTTTCTAGTTCTTTTCCAAGAGACTATACTCTCTTCTAGAACAAAGCGCGATTAGGTGGAGTCACCTAATTGCTGCGTTTTGCGGCAAAAATATAAG
>DDLW01000202.1 GCA_002340345.1 Alphaproteobacteria bacterium UBA2562
GGCCCGCCCGCTGCTTGGCCCCAGCTTGGGTGCCTTTTTGAGTCTCAAGCCGCGCCATGCCACTCTTCGGGTCAAAAAGAGACACCCGACGCAGCCCTGTATCTAAGACAATCCGGATCCCCTCCAAAGTCAGGCTGGTTTCGGCCACCGCTGTCGCTAAGATGATTTTGCGCCGCCCCTGTGAATCTGGACAAATGGCTTTATTTTGCGCTGCCAAGGGCATGGCGCCGAAAAGTGGGTGGAGGCTCACATCTTGGCGATGTTGGAAACGTTTTTCCAGGTTCGCACCAACCTGACGGATTTCGCCTTCCCCCGGCAAAAAGACCAAAAGGCCGCCTTCTGGCTCTTCTGTCAAAGCCTGCTCAACAAGATCTGGCACCGCCGCTACACGCTGTTGCAGCCGGGTCTGTGCCGCTGGCAAGGGGCAATAGCGTAAAGTGACGGGATAAGAACGGCCATCACTGGTCACAATTGGCGCGGGTCGGCCCTCATAAGCCATGATCTGGGCCAGTTTTTCCCCATCCAAAGTTGCCGACATCGCCATTAAGCGCAAATCATCCCGCAAGGCTCTTTGGATTTCCAAGGACAAGGCGAGACCGAGATCGCCTTGCAATGAGCGTTCATGGACCTCGTCAAACAAAATCGCCGCAACATCCTGGAGCTCTGGATCCCTTTGTAAATGACGAGTCAGGATGCCTTCGGTGACAAGTTCAATGATCGTCTTCGGACCAAGGCATTTTTCTTGCCGCACATGATAGCCAACCTGCCCTCCCACCGCTTCGCCTAAGCTTTCGGCCAAACGATGTGCTGCAGCCTTGGCTGCAATCCGACGGGGTTCCAAGACCAGAATGCGCCGTCCTGCCCGCCAAGCCGCATCGCGCAAGGCTAAGGGCAAAACCGTGGTTTTCCCAGCCCCTGGCGGTGCTTGCAAAACGAGATTCGGGCTTTTTTCAAGGCTTTCTAAAATCTCTGGGACAAGATCAGAGATCGGTAACGCCTTTGCCGTAGAGGGAATCATCACCGCAGCAATATCATAAAAAGCCAAGGACTTTATCAATTTTTCCTTTTAAGGCCCCCAAAGAAGGTGGCTTAATAATAAAGGCATTGACCCCTAAAGAAATGGCTTCTTTAACCACTTCGGATTCCGCATGATTGGTTAAAAAAACAACAGGAATATCTTTATTTTTAACTTTCTCATCATTTCGCAAAGCTTTTAAGAAGCCTAAGCCATCAATTGGCTTCATTTCAATATCGCACACAATTACATCTGGCGTGTGATCTTCACAAATTAACAGTCCGACCTCACCATTTTCTGCTTCTTTGATTTTTGTGAATCCCATTTGGCGCAGAATGACCGTCACCGTCTTACGCACGAAAGGTTGATCATCAATCACAAGCACATTCAAAGGGGTATAACGGCTTTCTTCTAAATGAGCCATGCCTGGAATCCTATAGATATTTGCCTCACCAGAAGAAGGCTTATATGAGCAAAAAAGTCAATTATCATTAGAAGAGATGAAACGCGCTTAAAAAGCTATAATAAAAGCGGTTCTTTGCGAAAAGACAAGATAATTTTACATTCCCAAACACAGCCATGCAATCTTCTTTTGTAAAGAAGCCCTATGATCTTAAGATGTGCAACAAAAGTCAAGACATAAATATCTACCCATAATAGATATACTTATAATTTGACAAACATTAGGTTATTTTTACTTTTTAAAATAACTATAGAGTGCATACCTTTTTCAAAAAATTCTCCTGCTTTTGCGACTGGATTTATACGGCTTAATACATATCTTTTAAGAAAGCCGCGTTTGTCAAAAATTAACCAAGCGAAGCTAACCTTAAGGCCACACATTCCCCACAAACATTTGAATATCGCCATAAGGGCTCTAGATTTTTGTTTTATCGCAAAATGATCCGGTTTTGGGGGCCGAAGTGACTGTATTTTGCGCTCCAAGAATCCTGCAATAACAATAAAAACCATAGCATCCTGACGATGAAGAGTCTTAATAAAAAACAATAACCTAAAGGGGTGCTATAGCAAAGCGAGTGGGTTAGCCCGATGATTACCAAGTCTTTCGATGAATATAGAAAAATTCATGAAATTGATCAGGAGACCATCGCCTGTCTCCAAGATTTTCGTCCCTATTTTTCTCAACATATCGATCGTGTTATTGACGAATTTTACCTAAACTATATCCCAACGACCCCCTATATGGAAATCATGCGCGGCAAAACAGAAGAGCTACGGCGCAAACAACGTTTTCATTGGTTAAAGATTATTGGTGGCGACTTTAGCGACCAAGCCCTGCAAGAGGCTTTGGAGGTCGGCCAAGTGCATTTTCGCGTCGGCATTGAAGCCAGCTGGTATCTGGCCAGCTATCGCCATTTCATCGAGAATGTGAATGATCTTGTGAGCGGAAAATATCGCTTCCGCGCTCAAAAAAGACGCCAGCTGCGCCGCGCGGTCAATAAAGCAACCTTACTGGATATGGATCTGGCTTTGGCCAGCTATTTCACCCTTGAAGAAGATGTCATGGCCACAGAAGGGGTGACAAATTTTGCCGATGAATTAATGGATGCCACAATCGAGCTGGCCATGATTGTCAATGAATCGAGCCTTTCAAACATCAAAGTGCTCAATCAATTGCGCCGTGCCGATGAAGCGACCCATGCGATTTCTGCAGCCGCTGAGGAAATGTCAACGAGCGTACGCGAAATCTCCGAAAGAACCCAAGCGGTTTCCGAGGAAACCTCGAACGCCCATAATGCCGCCGATAATGGCCGGGCTGTTGTCTCCCAAGCCGTCGAAGGCATGAACAGAATTTCCGAAGCCGTTGTTCAAGCCGCAGAAAAAGTGTCCAGCTTATCTGCCGCTTCGGAACAAATTGGCAGTATTGTTGACACCATCGAAGCCATTGCCGAACAGACGAATCTTTTGGCCTTGAACGCAACCATCGAGGCCGCCCGCGCCGGAGATGCCGGGAAAGGCTTTGCGGTTGTGGCTGGCGAAGTCAAATCCCTCGCCCAACAGAGCGGCCGCGCCACAGAAGATATCCGGACCCGGATCCAAAATCTCCGTGATGAAATGGAAGTCATCGTCGCCTCGATGCAAAGCGGCACAGAGGCCGTTGCCCATGGTCAAGAGGTCATGACCAGAGCGTCTCAAAATGTCGATCATATCGATCAGAGCATCACTTCTGTCACCCAACGCATGGGGGAAGTCGCTGGGATTCTCTCCGAGCAAACAATTTCCACGACAGAAATTGCCAGCCGCGTTTCTGGTGTCGCCGAGGAAAGTGCCGCCAATTTGGTCTCTGTGCAAAATAATGTCCATTTCATGCGCAGTATTGAAACGCTTATGAAAAGTCAATTGGAGAGCTTTGCAGGTTACGACGTCCCAGGCAAAGTGGTTCGCTTGGCAAAGGCCGATCATGTCATTTGGAAAAAACAAGTGGCCGACATCATTGCAGGCTTTACACATCTTTCTTCCAAAGAATTACATGACCACCATTCTTGCCGTCTTGGGCGTTGGTATTACAGCGACCAGGCCAGCGCCTTTAAAAAATTCCCCCTCTTTGCAAAACTTGAAGAGCCCCATAAACGTGTCCATGACCATGGAATTCGTGCTGTTGACCTCTATAATAACAATCAGATGGATGAAGCGCTGGCGGAAATGGATCATCTTGAACAAGCGTCGCGTGACGTCATCGAGATTTTAGATCAACTTTATCAGCTGTGCCGCGCCGACGAAGCGTGCGTCAACCAAGACCGTGCCCTCTCTCGAGCCCAGGCGCGATGATCAGAAGGATAAATCCTCCAGAGTGCTGACAAAGCCCTTTGCTCTCTAGAATTTTGCCGCAAAACGGATCAAAAGGATCGATATCCTTTTGTCCTTTGCTCTCTAGGATTTTTGCCGCAAAACGGATCAAAAGGATGGATATCCTTTTGTCCTTTGCTC
>DDLW01000122.1 GCA_002340345.1 Alphaproteobacteria bacterium UBA2562
AAGTCTATCAAGACAAAACAGATCCAGAGGAACAAGCCACAATCGCCCAGCCTTATCGTGAGCGCTTAGAGTTTGAGCTGGGCGTGATTGAGCAGATGGGATTTCCTGGCTATTTTCTAATTGTTGCCGATTTTATCAAATGGGCCAAAGAGCAAAATATTCCTGTGGGACCTGGCCGGGGGTCGGGGGCAGGGTCCGTTGTCGCTTGGGCCTTGACGATTACAGATTTAGACCCTTTACGCTTTAATTTGCTTTTTGAGCGGTTTTTGAATCCCGAGCGGGTGTCCATGCCTGACTTTGATATTGATTTTTGTCAGGAACGTCGGGATGAAGTCATTAGCTATGTGCAAAAAAAATATGGCCGCGATAAAGTGGCCCAAATCATTACCTTTGGTAAATTGCAAGCGCGGGCTGCCTTGAGGGATGTGGGGCGCGTTTTGCAAATGCCCTATGGCCAAGTTGATAAGATCACCAAGCTTGTCCCCAATAATCCAGCAAACCCCATCAGTCTTGCTGAGGCCATTGCCCAGGAACCACAGCTGCAAGATCTGCGTCGTAAAGAAGAAGTCGTTGATACGCTGATGGGAATGGCTTTGAAGCTAGAAGGGCTCTACCGCAATGCATCGACCCATGCGGCTGGGGTGGTGATCGGAGACCGACCACTCCATGAATTGGTTGCGCTTTACCGTGATCCGCGCTCTGAAATGCCAGCGACTCAGTTTAATATGAAATGGGTTGAACAAGCAGGGCTTGTCAAATTCGACTTTCTTGGCTTGAAAACCTTAACAGTCATTGCAAAAGCCATTGAAGAGATTCAAAAGACAGCAGGTCTAGAGCATTTTGATATTTCAACGGTTCCTTTAGATGACGAAGCGTCTTTTACCATGCTTGGGCGGGCTGAAACCGTTGGTGTTTTCCAAATGGAAAGTGCGGGCATGCGGGACGTTTTGCGGCAAATGAAGCCAGACCGTTTTGAAGATCTTATTGCTGTTGTGGCGCTCTATCGTCCGGGGCCCATGGCGAATATTCCAAATTACATTAAACGCAAACATGGGGAAGAAGACCCAGATTATCTCTATCCGACTTTAGAGCCCGTGCTGCAAGAAACCTATGGTATTATCATTTACCAAGAGCAAGTGATGCAGATTGCGCAAGTTCTTGCAGGCTATTCTCTTGGGGGGGCTGATTTGCTCCGGCGGGCCATGGGCAAAAAAGTCCAGGCGGAGATGGATAAGCAAAGAAAAGTCTTTGTCGATGGCGCTGTGGAGAGGAAGGTTCCGAAAGATCAAGCCAGTCAGATTTTTGATTTAGTTGATAAATTCGCGGGATATGGCTTTAATAAGTCCCATGCCGCAGCTTATGCGCTTGTTGCCTATCACACGGCTTATCTGAAGGCGAATATGCCGGTTGAGTTTATGGCAGCCTCCATGACGCTTGATCTCAATAACACAGACAAGTTGAATGTATTTCGTGCCGAGCTCAAGCGGATGAAAGTGGCGCTCTTACCACCAGATATTAATAAGTCTGGCGTTGTTTTTGTCGTGGAAATGCAGCCAAATGGCCAAAAAGCGATTCGTTATGCCCTCGCCGCCATAAAAAATGTTGGAGAGCAAGCGATGCAAGCGCTTGTTAAAGAGCGGGAGACGAAAGGGGAGTTCGCGGATATTGCGGATCTTTCACGACGATTAGATACGAAAGCCGTCAATAAAAGATCTTTCGAGAATCTGATTCTTGCAGGCTGTTTTGACAGTTTAAACAGAAATAGGGCGCAGCTTTTTACAGCCGCGGAGTCCATATTGCGGTTTGCCGCTCACGCCGCTTCAGAGCGTGAGAGTAACCAAGTCAGCCTTTTTGGCGAGAGTGATACCCCGGATATTGAGCTTCCAGATGTTCAAGATTGGAGCAATACGGAAAGGCTCGGGCGAGAATTTGCGGCGATCGGTTTTTATCTCTCTGCGCATCCTCTTGATAGTAGCCGAGAGACTTTAAGGCGTTTAAATGTTTGTGAATATTCTGATATTCCAAAATTTATTCGCGAACAAGGGACGACAAGGGTCAAACTCGCTGGCATTCAAGTGTCCATGAAGGAGAGGACCTCGGCAAAGGGGAATCGGTTTGCCTTTGCGGAATTCTCAGATTCATCTGGCCAATATGAGTGCACGCTCTTTTCTGATCTTTTGTCGGCCAGCCGTGATCTCATAAAATCTGGAGAGCCTCTGCTCATCACAGTGACGGTCGAGCAACAAGAAGATATGCTGCGTTTGACCGCGCATGCCATTGAGCCCCTTGAAGCGGCTGCGGCCAAAGCAACGGCTGGGTTAAAAATCTCTGTGCGAGATCAACAGACATTAGACCATATCCACACTTTATTGGCTGAGAAAAAACAAGGGCGTGGGCAAGTGATTCTTCATTTGCTTCTTGGGGATTATGATCCTTATGAAGTGGAGATTCCGCTTCCCGGACGGTTCCAGTTAACGCCTGCTTTGCGATCTGCGATCAAAAGTCTTCCCGGTATTGCCGATGTGCAAGATATATAAAGCACTGAAAAATAATATTTTTCGAGCATAGCTTTGAACCCTGAAAGACAAACAATAACGATGTCTCAAACAGGAGATTTTTGAGAGAAACAGATGTTTTTTCTTGTGATATTCTGCTTTCTTCTTGCCAAAAGCGAAAGAACTGACTATCACAATCACTATTACAAATCCTCGCACGGGTCGGCGGCCGGATGGCCTCTTCCCACCAGGCATAGTTTTTATGGGCTGGTGGCTTGGAAGAGTGCAGCAAAGGGTCGATGCCGGTGTCCTGTATTTCGGTCTCCTCCATTTTTTAAGACCATGCCATGCTCTGGTGAAACGCCACCGGGAGCGGGCTGTTTTCCGTTTTTTAGGAATGGAGCGCGCTGAGAACAGGGCTTCCAGACTCGTGTTGGTTAACCGGGAAAAAGAAGGAATTCTATCCCATGGCAATGCCAACTTTTACAATGCGTCAGCTCCTCGAAGCTGGTGTTCACTTCGGTCACCAAACCCGTCGGTGGAATCCTCGGATGGATCAATATCTGTTCGGGAGCCGCAATGGTATCCATATCATTGATTTGCAACAGTCTGTACCGATGCTTCATCGGGGGTTGCAAGCTTTGCGTGATGTCGCGGCCTCTGGTGGGCGCGTTCTTTTTGTCGGCACAAAGCGTCAAGCGGCTGATACTGTTGCAGAAGCAGCACGTCGTTGTGGTCAATATTATGTCAATCACCGCTGGTTAGGCGGCATGTTGACAAATTTCAAAACTGTTTCCCACTCCATTCGTCAGTTGCGTGCTTTAGAAGAGCGTTTGGCGCAAGAAGAAACAGGTTTGACCAAGCGTGAAAATCTGAAATTGACACGGGATATGGAAAAGCTTGATCGGGCTTTGGGCGGTATTAAGGACATGGGTGGTTTGCCTGATATCCTTTTTATTATCGATACCAATAAAGAGTCGATTGCAATTGAAGAAGCGCAAAAGCTTAATATTCCTGTTGTTGCAATTTTAGACTCCAATTCTGATCCAAAGGGCGTTAATTATCCTATCCCAGGTAATGATGATGCGTTGCGTGCCATTAATCTTTACTGCGATCTGGCAAGTCAGGCTGTTCTCGATGGAATCCAGCATGAAATGATGGCAAGCGGTGTCGATGTTGGTGCTGAAGTGAATATTGAGGCCGAAGTTCTGCCTGAAGCCGATGCTGCCTCTGAAGCCGCGCCGGTTGAAGCAGAAGCAAGCCAAGAAAGCGCTTAAAAAAAGATTTGGTGCCAAAGTGCTCAGTCATTTTAGAGACATCTCTCTATAATGTGTATTTTGGAACGAATTAAGCTATAAAGAGCTTTTTCAGCTGTAAAATACGCCAATGATCTGGTGTTTTGGAAAATGCTCTAAAGCGCAATGGGAGCGGCGGCGCAGTGCCGCCGTTCTTATAAAGTGTCGTGTTTTGCGCTTAAGCCATCACGGCACTTATTTTTTGTCGGATAGCCTTTGATTATAGCATTTTCAGGATAGAGCGATCGCTCGTGATATTTTCTGAAAGAAGATGTTATACATGTCTTATGTTTGCCGCGCGGGCTTTGCAAAAGGAAAGATTAGGTTTTTGCAATCATAGTGTAAGCTGGGAAAAGGCGACCGGTTGCCTATGGCTCGCGAGAGAAGCTCTCTACTAAAATATGGGAGAGTGTTGGCCTCAAAAAAAAGCCTTGGAGAAAGGACCTATGGCCCAGATCACTGCCGCTTTAGTGAAAGAACTGCGCGAAAAAACCGGCGCGGGCATGATGGATTGCAAAAAAGCCCTCAATGAATGCGAAGGGGAGCTGGAAGCCGCGATTGACTGGCTGCGGAAAAAAGGTTTATCCGCTGCGGCTAAGAAGGCTGGGCGTGTTGCTGCTGAAGGTTTAGTCGCTGTTGCCGTTGCTGGCAACAAAGGGGCTGTTGTTGAGGTGAATGCCGAAACTGATTTCGTTGCCCGTAATGAAACCTTCCAGAACTATGTCACAACATTGGCTGGGTTGGTTCTGGAACATGGTTCCGATCTGGATGTGGTTAAAGAAAAGCCTTTCCCCGGTAGTGAGCGGAATGTTGCTGATGAACTCACACATTTGATCGCAACCATCGGAGAAAATATGTCAATCCGCCGCGCACAAGTGGTAGAAGTGACAAATGGTGTTGTCTGTTCTTATGTCCATAATGCTCTTTTGCCGAATCTCGGTAAAATTGGTGTTTTAGTGGGCTTAGAAACCGAAGCGGATGCCGGATCTTTGAATGAGCTTGGCCGCAGCCTTTCAATGCATGCGGCGGCGGCGATGCCACAATTCTTGTCCATTGATAAGGTAGATGGCGAGGCCTTAGAGCGTGAGCGTACTGTTTTAAAAGAGCAAGCTTTGGCACAAGGCAAGCCGGAAAATATTGTTGAAAAAATGGTGGATGGCCGTATTCGTAAATATTACGAAGAAGTCGTCTTCCTAGAGCAAAAATATGTTATCGATGGCGAAAGTAAAGTTAGTCAAGCCATTGAAATAACAGGAAAAGCACTTGGCAAGCCGATTGTGCTGGTAGACTTCGCCCGCTATCAATTAGGGGAAGGCATAGAAAAACAAGAATCTGATTTTGCAGCTGAAGTCGCTGCAACAGCAAAAGCCTGATAAAAAAGGGCGGGGGCGTCTCCTCCGCCCTTTTTAAACGTATTTTCTTTGAGATATAAAAAGGGTGTGTGCAAAGCATTTATTTTGAAACATTATTGAGCCATTGAAACAGGCCAACGAAATCTCTAAGAACATTTGGTTTGTTTTTCAAAAAGCTTTTCGCGCATTATATATGGAATAAGCTTTTTGCAACTATGATCTGTTAAAGCAAAGCGCGGGTTGGATGGGTTTATCCAGACAGAACGTTTTGTGGCAAAAACAAAGATATAGAACATTGTGTGTGATTTCATAATCACGCACAATGTTCTTGTGAATCACAGGTTAGATCCATTCTCTTTCACTCTTTATGGAATAAAGAGCTTGAATGCCAAAGCAAGGAGGCTTAAGTCAGGTGTCTGCACCAAAATATCAGCGTATCCTGTTGAAACTATCTGGTGAAGCCCTGATGGGAAAACAAGGATATGGTATTGACCCTGAAGTGGTCACCAATGTTTCCCAAGATCTTTGTACTGTGCGAGATTTGGGCGTCGAAATTTGCATTGTGATCGGCGGCGGGAATATTTTTCGTGGTGTTGCCGGTACAGCCTCAGGCATGGATCGTGCCCAAGCGGACTATATGGGAATGCTGGCAACTGTCATGAACGCGCTGGCTTTGCAATCGGCCCTGGAAAGAATGAATATCCATACGAGAGTGCAAACAGCTATTCCGATGGAGACTGTTTGTGAGCCTTATATCCGCCGCCGCGCTATCCGCCATATGGAAAAAGGGCGCGTTGTGATCTTTGCAGCAGGGACAGGAAATCCTTTCTTTACAACGGATACTGCGGCAGCGCTCAGAGCATCAGAAATGAAATGCGATGCGATGCTGAAAGCCACACAGGTTGATGGTGTCTATAGCGCAGATCCTAAAAAAGACCAGACCGCAAAAAGATTTGAAAAATTAACCTATCGCGATGTGCTTACACAAGATCTACAAGTTATGGATGCCTCCGCTATTTCTCTAGCGCGGGAGAATGGGATTCCAGTATTGGTTTTTTCCATTCATAATGTCGGTGCCTTGGCCCAGGTGATCACTGGCCAAGGTGATTTTACGATCATCTCGAACGAGGGCTGATTGGTGGCTGAGATTGATATGAAAGATATTGCACGCCGTATGGATGGTGCAATTGATGTTCTCCATAAAGAGCTGAATGGCTTAAGAACAGGCCGTGCTTCTGTGAACTTGCTAGAACCTGTGCAAGTTGAAGCTTATGGAAGCCAAATGCCTTTAAACCAAGTCGGTAATGTGAGCGTGCCCGAACCGCGCATGCTTATGGTGACGGTCTGGGATAAAGGAATGGTCAAAGCTGTTGAAAAGGCTATCCGTGATTCCGGCTTAGGATTAAACCCTTCAGCCGATGGCATGACCGTGCGGGTGCCGATTCCTGATTTAACAGAAGAACGACGTACAGAGCTGACCAAAGTGGCTGGGAAATATGCAGAACAAGGGCGTGTGTCAATCCGCAATGTGCGCCGTGATGCAATGGACAGTTTGAAAAAACAAGAAAAAGATGGCGACATCTCTCAAGATGAGCATCGCCAATTGGGCGAAGATGTTCAAAAATTAACAGATGATCACATCAAAAAAGTTGATGAACTGCTGAGTACCAAGGAAAAAGAAATTATGCAGGTATAGTTTGATGAAACTCGCCCATAAATCTCAATCTGATGACCCTTTTCATGTCGCCATTATTATGGACGGCAATGGTCGCTGGGCGAAAATGCGCGGTTTGCCACGTACAGCAGGGCATCGCAAAGGCGTTGAAGTCGTTCGAGACATTGTCAAAGCTGCCCCTTCTTGCGGCATTACGCATTTGACGCTTTATGGCTTTTCTTCAGAAAATTGGCGTCGGCCAACTGATGAAGTCAATGATCTCATGGGCTTGTTGCGCATCTACCTAAAGCGCCATTTTGAAGAATTACATCGAAATGGCGTTTGCATAAAATCTATTGGCGATCGCGCAAAACTTCCCGAAGATATTTGTCAGCTTATTGAAAATGCTGAAATAAAAAGCAAAGACAATCTTGCCCTTACATTGCAAATTGCCTTGAGTTATGGCGGGCGGGATGAACTGATTGATGCAGCAAAAGCGATTGCTGATGAAGTTGCCACCGGAAAACTCTCATCAGATCAGATTACACATGATCTTTTTGCGCGCCATCTTTATACTCATGGCACACCCGATCCAGACCTCCTCATAAGAACGAGTGGGGAGCAAAGGCTGAGTAATTTTCTGCTTTGGCAATGTGCCTATACAGAATTCGTTTTTGTTGATCAGCTATGGCCAGATTTCTCACCGGCTGACTTAAAAAAAGCGATCGACGAATTTAATAAAAGAGAAAGACGATACGGTACAGCAAACGGCTGAATGAGAACGGACCCTATCGGGCGAAAAGAGAGTCTGTGGGGATGGTGAATCGGCAGAATGGGGACTTAATGAGCTGGAATGCTCTCTTTAACCCTGGAGTGAGTTCTTCCATGCGCTTGCGTGTGATTTCAGCAATGGTCTTAGCCCCGATAGCGCTTTGGGCTGTTATTTTTGGTTCGCCAGCTCTTGAAATCGTAATGTCTATTGCTGTGGTTGCTATGGCCTGGGAGTGGGCAAGGTTATGCAATCAAGGTGAAGGCATTGCACGTGTTATTTTGCTGGTTATTGCAACCTTAGCCGTTTTAGAAGCAGGCATTTTTGGGTTTTACTGGCTGGCACTTGGTTTTGCTCTTGCTGGGACAGTTTTTCTTTTTGTATTTTTGCTTATACGTCGTCATTGGGGTCAGCGGTTTTTTAAAGATCGATATAGTGCGTCTGTCGGAGAAGGGGCGGCTTTCTGGACATCTTTAGGGGTGATTTGGATAGGTGCGCCTAGTCTTGCTTTTTTGTGGCTACGCGATCTTCCAGAAACAGGGCAACATACAGCGATTTGGATTATTGCAGTCGTATGGGCTACGGACTCTGGCGCTTTTTTTGCCGGGCGTTTGTTTGGGGGCCCAAAACTCGCACCACGCATTAGCCCAAATAAAACCTGGTCAGGCCTTTTTGGGGGTGTTGTGGCGGCAATGCTCGTGGGTTGGATATCCGTTTTGCTGAATGAAGGGTTTATTGATCTTTATCGTATAATCTTTGCAAGTGCTTTTCTGGCTATTTTAGCGCAAATTGGTGATCTGGGAGAATCTTATATTAAACGTCGCTTTGGCGCCAAGGACAGCGGTCGTTTAATCCCCGGGCATGGGGGCATGCTGGATCGGTTAGACGGCTTTTTAGCGGCTGCTGCTGCTGCAGGCATTGCAAGTTGGCTTTTAGGAGAGAGTATTTATTCATGGCAATAAAATTTGCAGCCGATGCTGAGTCCGCAGCGACAGCTTCTGAAGTCAGAACTGTGACAATCTTGGGGTCTACTGGTTCTATTGGGTGTAGTACCGTTGATTTATTGGAACGTAATAGAGAATTATACCAGGTTGAAGCTCTGGTTGCTGGCCGGAATACTGTTAAATTAGCGGAACAAGCCCGTTCTTTGCAGCCAAAGATGGTTGTCTTATCAGAAGAAGCTGGCTACCAAGAGTTAAAAGAGGCTTTGAGTGGCAGCGGTATTGAAGTGGCAGCTGGGCAAGATGCCGTTCTAGAAGCCGCAGAAAGGCCGGCAGAATGGGTGATGGCCTCAATTGTTGGTGCTGCTGGTTTAGAACCGACATTGAGAGCGATTAGGCGCGGTGTGACCGTTGCGTTAGCAAATAAAGAATGCCTTGTTTGTGCTGGTGCTTTGATGATGGAAGAAGTAAAAGCCCATGGTGCGACGCTCCTCCCTGTTGATTCTGAGCATAATGCTATTTTCCAAGTTTTTGAAACTGAAAGACGTGATGCAATTGAACGCATTATTTTGACAGCATCTGGTGGCCCTTTTCGGCAATCGACGAAAGCGGATATGGAAAAGGCCACCCCAGAACAAGCCGTTGCGCATCCGAATTGGTCGATGGGTGCGAAAATATCTGTTGATTCTGCAAGCATGATGAATAAAGGCTTAGAGCTTATTGAAGCCGCCTATCTTTTTGATATGCCTGAAGATAAAATTGAAGTTGTTGTTCATCCCCAATCTATTATCCATTCTATGGTTGGTTATTCAGATGGATCTGTTCTTGCTCAACTTGGATCTCCGGATATGCGGACACCGATCGGCTATAGTCTGGCCTGGCCAGAGCGGATGCATACCCCAGCGCAACGCCTTGATTTTGCGTCTATTGCGCAATTGACCTTTGAGAAACCTGACCTGGACCGATTCCCAGCTTTGCGATTGGCGCGGGAATGTTTTACAGAGGGAGGCAGTGCGCCCGTTATCTTAAATGCGGCAAATGAAATTGCAGTTCAGGCTTTCCTTGATCGAAAGATTGGTTTCTTAGATATTGCGCATGTTGTGGACGCTTGTTTGGAAGCGCTTCCATTCCATCCTGTAACAAGTCTTGAAGATGTCAAGCAGATTGATAGAACCGCAAGAGTTCAAGCGACATGTTTCATTGACGAGCGTTTTGCCATTGCAACGGCCTCTTAAAACGATGCGTGCTATATGGATCAGATAGAGGCTTTGTTATCTTATTTGTGATATAAAAGGTTTTGTCTGAAGGTGACATCTGTTCAAAGATCTGGATGCATTATAAAAACTGAGTATAAAAGAAAATAGACCAGGGCTGTTTTCTTAAAAATACTAAGGGTGAGATTCCATGGAGCTGGTTAGCGGCTATCATATCGTTAGTTTTATTCTTTTGATTTCTGCTCTGATTTTTTTTCATGAGCTAGGGCATTACTTAGTTGCTCGCTGGTGCGGCGTGCGTGTTGATGTGTTTTCTTTAGGTTTTGGTAAAGAAATTGCTGGATGGACAGATTCTGCTGGGACACGCTGGAAGATCTCGATTCTTCCACTTGGTGGCTATGTCAAAATGTTTGGCGATGCAGACGCAACAAGTGCTCCAGATTCCGAAGGTCTCAAAGAGATGAGTCCTGAAGAAAAATCTGTTGCTTTCCACCATAAGCCATTGTGGCAAAGGGCTGCCGTTGTGGCCGCAGGTCCGATTGCGAACTTTATTCTTGCTGTTTTTCTTTTTATGGTGATTTTGCTGGCCGCAGGGCAGTCCTATACACCAGCAATCATTGCAAAAGTGATGGAAAATAGCGCAGCTGCTGAAGCAGGACTTGTGGACGGCGATATCGTCTTATCCTTAGAAGGTTCTCAGGTCTCTCGGTTTGAAGATATTATTCAAATGGTCCAAATGAGCCCTGGGCGTTCTTTGGACATGACGATAGAGCGGGATGGTCGCAGGTTAGACATAATCGTTACGCCAAAGCGGACTGAGATTACAGATGCTTTCGGAAATAAGCAAGAGCTTGGTCGTTTAGGTGTGCAAGGTCCGAAACAAGCCTATAGGGAGGTCGCACCCTTTGAGTCGGTTTGGCTGGCCGTCGAAGAAACCGGTAATGCGATCACAACAATTTTTACCGCATTGGAGCGGATTTTTACCGGAACTTTATCTGCTAAACAGCTTGCAGGCCCCATCGGTATTTTTGATATGGCAGGCGATGTGCTGGAAGTTGGTGGGATCATTGGCTTGTTAAGTATGATGGCTTTTTTGTCTGTCAATCTGGGACTCATCAATCTTTTTCCTATTCCAATGCTGGACGGTGGCCATTTGTTGTTTTATGCCTATGAAGCTGTCTTTGGTAAAGCACCTGGCGAGAAAATGATGGAATACAGCTATCGTATTGGACTCTCTTTGATTCTTGGTCTCATGATTTTTGTGACTTGGAATGATATTTCTAGAAAATTAGGTGACTACTTTGGCTAAATCAGTCTTTTTGTGAAAAAAGAGTCTACAAATCTGAAATAGCTATTGATAATTTCGCAGGCATAGCAGATAGCTGATCGTGAAATACTGATTGCGGTTGGTTGAGAATGATGTGGAAGGAGAGTCTCTTGCGACGGATTATTTTTTTGGGGATGATTGTGGCCCTTTTTGCCCTGACATTCTCCGTCGATCTTCGGCCGGCGTCCGCCCAAACGGGGGGAGGCATCATTCAAGAAATACGTATTGAAGGGACACAACGGATTGATCCTGCAACGGTGCAATCTTACATGGTTGTCAATCCGGGGGATCCTTTTGATGCTGCGCGTATCAATCAATCTCTGAAAAGCCTTTATGCGACAGGTCTTTTTTCCGATGTTGTCATGGAACGAGACCTAAACGCCTTAATCGTGCGTGTTGACGAAAATCCTGTCATTAATCGGATCGCCTTTGAGGGGAATCGTAAGATTGATGATGATGCTTTAGAGGCTGAGGTTCAACTCAGGCCACGCGTGGTTTATACGGCGACCCGCGTTCAAAGTGATATGAAGCGGATTTTGGATGTTTATCGCCGTTCAGGGCGTTTTGCTGCGCGGGTTGAGCCTAAAGTCATTCAGTTAGAGCAAAACCGTGTCGATCTTGTTTTTGAAATAAATGAAGGCGCTGAGACGGGTATTCGTCGCATTATGTTTGTTGGGAATGAACATTTTTCCGATGGCAGCTTGCAAAATGTTATCACAACAAGCGAATCAAAATGGTGGGCTGTCTTCAGCACAAGTGATACCTATGACCCTGATCGTCTGACATTTGATCGTGAATTGTTGCGACGTTTTTATCTCAAAGAAGGCTATGCTGACTTCAAAGTTTTGTCAGCGATCGCAGAATTGACACCAGATAAAAATGACTTTTTTGTTACTTTCACCTTGGATGAGGGAGAGAGATACAAATTTGGAAATGCAAAAGTTGAAGCAAAAATTATTGATCTGGATACAAACGCCCTTATCAAGCATATCAAACATGAAACAGGTGAATGGTATGATGCGGAGCTTGTCGAAGAAACGGTTTCAGCTTTGACGGATGCAATTGGCGATCTTGGATATGCTTTTATTGATATTCGCCCGCGTGTCGACAAAGATGATAAAACGAATATCGCAACATTGACTTACGAGATTGGCGAAGGGCCAAAAGTCTTTGTTGAGCGTATTGATATTGAAGGCAATTTCCGGACTGAAGATGAAGTTATTCGCCGGGAATTTCGTTTGGTCGAAGGGGATGCCTTCAATACTTCAAAATTACGCCGTTCACGCCAAAGAATTCAGAATCTTGGCTTTTTTGGAAAGGTTGATGTCCGCACAACACCAGGTTCCACACCTGAGAAAACGGTTGTTGAGGTCGAAGTTGAAGAGCAGTCAACAGGTGAGTTGTCTTTTGGTCTTGGCTATTCAACAGCAGATGGTGTTTTAGGGGACGTCAGTATCACAGAGCGTAATCTCTTAGGACGCGGCCAGACATTACGGTTGGCACTGACGGGATCTGTTAAAAGCCAACAAATTGACTTAGGGTTCACAGAGCCTTATTTCCTCGGAAAACCTCTTTCCGCAGGGGTTGATCTTTTTTCTGTCGGACGTGACCGTCAAAGTGAATCTTCTTATGATGAGAGCGAATTGGGTTTCCGTTTGCGCTCTGGCTATAATATTACCGAGGACTTGTCTCAAGGCTGGCGGTACACTTTAAAACAACAAGAGATTAAAGATGTTGGTGCCTCAGCCTCTCGCTTCATTAAAAGGCAAGAAGGGGAAAAGATTATCTCTGAGCTGGGTCAAACACTCGTTTATGACCAGCGTGATAATCGTATCGAAGCCACAGAAGGTTGGTATGCAAAGTTAAGTAATGATTTGGCAGGTTTAGGCGGTGATGTCACATATCTACGCTCAACATTAGAAGGGGGGTATTATATTCCTCTGTTTGAGAATGTTAATCTGTCTTCAAAAGCGCGCGTTGGAACGATTTTGGGTCTTGGTGATAATGTCGAGCTGACAGATCGTTTCTTCTTAGGCGGGCAGCAAGTGCGCGGCTTTACAAATGCTGGGATTGGCCCACGAGACAGTTCGACAGATGATAGTCTTGGTGGCACGATGATGTTTGCTGGATCGACAGAAGTTAATTTCCCTCTTGGTCTTCCCGAAGATCTTGGCGTGAGTGGTCGTGCTTTTATTGATTATGGTATTTTGACAGAAGTGTCAGACGAAAGCTCTATTGTCCAAGATCAAGCTTCCCTCCGATCCTCTGCAGGGGTTGGGATTGGCTGGAATTCTCCCTTTGGGCCAATCAATTTGGATTGGGCTTGGCCAATCACGAAAGAAGACTTTGATGAAACTGAAAACTTCCGTATCAGTTTCGGCACGAACTTTTAAAGCCCATAGACTCTGTCTATGTTTAGCCTAAGAGCGACCATGACTAAGGCGTTTCGCGTGTTTAGGATGAGGTGCTTCAGAGCTGTATGGCGTTAAAGAAGATGCTTTGAAGTGCCTATAGCATGGGATGTGCTCTTTCACATAAGGCACTATCATGCATTCTAAACCAGGAAAGAAATTCATGGGAATAGGCCTATAAGAGTATGGCGCAAAGAGGACTAGGAATTTTGATGAACCTTCGCTTATGTTCGTTTTTTTTAATACTGACCATAGTTGCTGCGGTTATGGTTGTTCCGCTGCCATTTTCAAAGACATATGCTCAAAACAGCACTATGGGGCCTCCTTTAGTCGGTTTAGTCAATCTTGCATGGGTGGCTAAGCAATCAAAAGCTATGCAAAAAGCGAACGATCAGTTAAAACGCTTTCAAACAGATTTTGATACTGATTATCAGAACACTTTTCGCGAATTGCAGTCTGTGGATCAAGAGTTAACACGTGCAAAGGAGACTCTTTCCCAGCAACAATTCGAACAAAGACGAACGCAATTTGAAGATCGTTTCAAACAAGAAGATAGTCGTTTGCGTCAAAAGCAATTGGGAATTCAGAAAGCCTATAATAGTGCTGTTGATCAGATTGAACAGAAATTGTTGAATATCATAATGGAAGTCTCTAGAGCAAAAGGCCTGAATATGGTTCTAAGCAAACAAGCCGTGGTCATTGCAGAACCCAAATATGATATTAGCGAGGAAGTTTTAGGACGTTTAAATAAAGAACTCCCGACGATTACTGTGCCTCGTCCTTTTTAAAAGCTATTTAGGGTAAAGTGATGGCGGATCCCCGCTTTTTTAAAAGAGCTGGTCCTTTTTCTCTTAAGGATTTAGCGGACATAATTCATGCAGACCTTGTGCTTCCTGAGACGATGGCAGACAACCAGCTTTTTGATGATGTTGCTGCCTTGTCCGAAGCTGAAGAGAATCATGTTTCTTTCTTGGATAACAAGCGCTACATAAAGCAGTTCTCACAGACAAAGGCAGGGGCTGTTATTGTCCATCCTGATTTCCAGGATCGACGACCTGAGCATTGCGCCTGTCTTGTAACCAAAAAACCATATCGCGGATATGCGTTGATTGCGCAGACTTTTTATCCTGAAAATTCTATAGACGCTTGTTTTCATGAAACAGCTATTATTGCGGAGAATGCGCAAATAGGATCTTCTGTCACAATTGGGGCTTATGCTGTCATTGAAGATGGCGCTGTCATTGCAGACGATGTGAAAATTGGCGCTCATGCTGTTATTGGTGCTGGCGTGGAAGTTGGGGCCGGGACAGAGATTGGACCGCATGCAAGCCTTTCATATTGCATTGTTGGGAAAGCTGTTTTAATTCATCCAGGTGTTCGCATCGGCCAAAGAGGCTTTGGATTCACAATGGATCCAGAAGGCTTTGTAAAAGTGCCACAGCTCGGTCGCGTTATTATTGAAGATAATGTTGAAATCGGTGCGAATAGCTGTATAGATCGTGGAGCTGGGCCAGATACAGTGATCGGGGCTGGAACCATGATCGATAATTTGGTTCAGATTGGGCATAACGTCCAAACAGGACGTGGTTGTGTTGTTATTGCACAAGCAGGTATCGCAGGCAGTACAAAGCTTGGGAATTATGTTGTCATTGCGGCCCAGGGGGGTGTGTCTGGCCATCTAGCGCTTGGTGATGGTGCACGCGTTGCAGCTCAAGGAGGGGTGATGCGTGATATTCCTCCAGGGCAGACAGTGGGCGGAAGTCCTGCCGTGCCGCAAAGAGATTGGTTGCGCCAGTCCGCCTGGCTTAACAAAATGTCAAAAAAGAAGGGGCCTCTGGAGAATGGATGATAAAGGCGCTTCGGTGCCGCTCGACGCACTCGATGTAAAACGCGTTATGGAGATGATTCCTCACCGTTACCCCTTTCTTATGATTGACGGGGTGCAAAAGATCGTGTTGGGGGAAAGTGCGACGGGCCTAAAAAATGTGACCATCAATGAACCCTTTTTTCAAGGGCACTTTCCTGATCATCCGGTCATGCCTGGTGTTCTGATCATCGAAGCTATGGCGCAAACCGCTGCTGTTTTGGTCGTTCACACATTGGGGCCAGATGCAGAAGGAAAATTAGTCTATTTTATGATGGTAGAAAATGCTAAATTCCGCAAACCGGTGGTTCCTGGGGATCAGCTGCTGATTAATGTCAAAAAGCAGAGACAGGTCCGTAATGTATGGAAGTTCTCAGCCGAAGCGATGGTTGGCGATACACTGGTCGCTCAAGCAACTTATTCAGCGATGATTATGGATGATTAATGCCTGAGATTCATGCCAGCGCCATTATTGACCCAAAAGCTAAAATTGCAGATTCGGCAAGAATTGGGCCTTTTTGCATTATTGGACCAGATGTCGATCTGGGAGAAGGCTGTGAGCTTTTTTCCCATGTTGTTATCGGTGGTCGTACAACAATTGGGAACAGGAATAAATTCTATCCTTTTTCTTCAATTGGTCTTGCGCCGCAAGATTTGAAATATAAGGGAGAGCCTTCAACCCTTGAGATCGGCGATGATAATGTCGTGCGTGAATATGTGACGATGAATCCCGGAACCGAAGGCGGCGGCATGAAAACAATGGTCGGCAGCCGTTGTCTTTTTATGGTTGGTGCCCATGTTGCCCATGATTGTATTGTGGGAAGTCAAGTCATTATGGCGAATAATGCGACATTGGCGGGCCATGTGACCGTTGAAGATTTTGCCGTGATTGGCGGTCTTTCAGCCGTGCATCAATTTGTTAGGATTGGTCAACATGCTATGATTGGCGGCATGTCTGGCGTTGAACATGATGTGATTCCCTATGGTTCTGTCATGGGAGATCGCGCGCGCTTGAGCGGGTTAAATCTGGTTGGCATGAAACGTCGTGGTTATAGCCGGGATGATATTCATGATCTCCGGGCGGCTTACCGTCTTCTGTTTGGCGCGGAAGGAACAATGGCTGAGCGCTTAGAGAGCGTGCAAGCAGCTTATTCCAAAAGCGCCCCTGTTCAAGATGTGGTGAATTTCATAGAAGCTGAGTCTTCCCGGGCCTTATGCCAGCCTCATAAAGAGGATAGATCCTCGACAGTAGACTAAAATGCCGAGAGTCCTCAGAATTTTGAGGGCTCTTTTTATAACGCACGGTTTTTTATTCTGTGATGTGAATAGTTTTTTTACAGCATTTTGCTTTTTCTTTGAGTTAAGAAAAACGCTATAAGTTTTTATTCTGCTGCAAAACGGATCAAAGCGAAAAAACAATCATTTTACCCTTTGCTCTCTAAAGATATGAGGATCTCTTATGGTGGACAGACCTGCACGGCTTGGCATTATTGCGGGTCGAGGTCGTTTACCACGTCGTATTGCTGAACAATGCCAGTCTGATGGGCGCTATTGTTTTATTCTTGCTCTGAAAGATCAATGTGACCCAGAAACAGTCATTGGTTTTGATCATGTTTGGTTGCGTATGGGGGCGGCTGGGGAAGCAATGGCGCGTTTCTATGCGGAAGAGATTACACATTTAGTGATGGCAGGGGGGGTTGTAAGGCCAAGTTTGGCCTCTTTACGCCCAGATTGGCGGGCTTTGAAATTCTGGACACGCATTGGGCGGCGGGCTTTAGGCGATGATGCACTTTTGAAGGCGGTGATTGCAGAGTTAGAAGCTGATGGATTTCAGCTCCTCTCTGTGCCTGATGTGCTCGATGATAGTCTGGCAGAGAGCGGCCAATGGGGGCGTTATGCGCCGGATGAACAGGCATTGGCTGATATCCGTGGAGGTGTCCAAATTTGTAGAAATCTTGGGCGCCTTGATATTGGCCAATCCGTTGTTATGCAGCAAGGGATAACCCTTGGCGTTGAAGCCATTGAAGGGACGGATTCTTTAATTGCACGCTGCGGGACCCTTAAGAGGCCCGGGCCAGGGGCCGTCTTAGTGAAATTAAAAAAGCCGCAACAGGAAAAACGTGCTGATCTTCCGACGATTGGCGATCGAACGGTTAAAGCCGCCGCTGCTGCTGGCTTTTGTGGGATTGCTGTTGAAGCTGGAGGGACATTGGTTTTGGAAAAAGAGACTTTGATTGACCTTGCGGATCAGCATGGTCTTTTTGTGATCGGTTTATGTCCGGAAGACATTGAGGCTATAGACCATGCCACTGGCTGAAGCCCCTCTTATAAAGCCAAAGAAGCTCTATTTGATTGCTGGAGAACCGTCTGGCGATCAGTTGGGGGCAAATTTGATTACGGCTTTACGTGAAAATTGCACAGAACAAAGAAAGCCAATGCCGGATCTCTATGGGGTTGGTGGCGAAAGAATGGCTGACTTAGGCTTTAAAAGTCTATTTTCGATCAACGATTTGGCAGTGATGGGGCTTTTAGAAGTTCTTCCCCACATCCGCAGGTTAAAACGTCGATTACAAGAAACTGTTGACGATATTATAGCGCACCAACCTGATGTGGTGGTGACAATTGATTCCCCTGGTTTTACTTATCGCGTGGCGTCCCAAATCCGCGAAAAAATGGGCAAAAGCATACCTTTGGTCCATTATGTTGCGCCGACCGTTTGGGCCTGGAAGCCTGAACGGGCGGCTAAAATGGCGCGTCTTTATGATCAACTTTTGGTTCTCTTACCCTTTGAGCCGCCTTATTTTGAAAAAGAAGGCCTGGAATGTCATTTTGTCGGCCATCCTATTGCAGAAACAGTCCAAATATCCCAGCAAGATCGTGAGGCTTATCGCGAGAGCAAGCTCCACGAAGAAGGAGGGCATATTCTGCTCCTGCTACCAGGAAGCCGTAAAGGAGAAGTCAAAAAATTGCTGCCTGTTTTTAAAGAAACGGTGGCGATTTTATCCCAAAAAATGGATAAGCCTTTGGCGCTTGTACTTCCAACGGTTTCGACTGTTGCGGATTTGGTCGCAGAGAAAACGCGTTCTTGGCCTTGGCCTGTGCATATTGTGCGCGACAGCCAAGAAAAAACTTTGGCTTTTCAGTCTTCAGATGTTGCCCTTGCGGCCTCGGGGACTGTTGCTCTTGAGACGGCAGCGGCGGCTTTGCCAACGGTGGTTGGGTATCGTTTGAATCCCATCACCTATTTGATGGTACGGCGAATGGTGCAGGTACAATGGGTGTCTTTGGTAAATTTGTTGCTGCAAAAAGAAGTTATTCCTGAATGTTTGCAAAAGGACTGCCAGCCTGAAATTTTAGCAGACCATTTGTTCAAGCTTTTAAAGGATCCGTCTGTATCTGAAGCTCAGAAGGCGTCCTTTGCAGACGCCATGGCGCTTCTCCATCCTGAAACAGGCCCCGTTGGACAAGCCGCCGCAAAGGCTCTTCAGAAATGGCTTTGAGAGTCATGTGACCTGAAAAAACAATAATTTAGAGAATCTCGAGAATCTGTTCTGGGGGACGTCCGATTGCCGCTTTTTCCTCTGTGACAAGCAGGGGGCGTTCCATCAAGATAGGGTTATTGGCCATGGCCTTGATAAGATCGTCTTCGGTGTGTGAATCATGCCCTAAGTCGAGATCTTTATAGATTTTTTCTTTTTTGCGCATTAAATCCCGTGCTGGGATGGCCAGTTTTTGTAATATTGATTGTAAGGTTTCAGCAGAGGGTGGTGTTTCGAGATATTTAATGATCTCGAAAGAAATCCCTTTTTCTTCAAGTAATTTAAGTGCTTCACGCGATTTCGAACAGCGTGGATTATGATAAAGGCAGACAGTCATACTCAATGATCCTAAGAATAGAAAAAGGCTGAAAATATCAGAGGTTATCTCGGAGGGTAATCATTACGGGGGTGTGGTCGCTGGCTTTGGGTTTGCCGCGCGGGTCACGATCGACTTTTGCTGAGACCAAGAGGTCTGTTGCCTGTGGTGACAGCATGAGATGATCAATCCGCACACCATGATCTTTTGGCCAAGCCCCTCCCTGATAATCCCAATAGCTATAGAGTTGTGGACCGGGATTGTGAAGGCGTAGCGCATCGCTATAGCCCAGATGACATAAGGTGCGAAAACGGTTACGGCTTTCGGATTGGCATAAAGCATCCTCTGCGAAGGCTGCTGGATCATAGACATCCGCGTTGGTGGGGCAAATATTGTAATCACCGGCGAGAATGGTTGGCTCTTCTAGACTCAGTAAATGAGCGGCATGGCTGTTTAAGCGGTCCATCCATCCCAGCTTATAAGGGAATTTCTCGCTTGTAATTGGGTTCCCATTGGGAAGATAGAGAGAGGCAATGCGCAAGGGACCGATGAGGGCTTCGATATAGCGTGCTTGTGTGTCACTCTCATCGCCGGGAAGACGTGTCTGTTCCAGGGCGATAGGCTGTTTTGCGAGCAGGGCAACACCGTTATAGCTTTTTTGCCCACAGGTTTCGATATTATAGCCGAGATCTTCGATTTCGAGCCGTGGGAAGCTTTCATCGATTGTTTTGGTTTCTTGGAGACAAACGATATCAGGCTGTTTCTCTGCGAGCCAGTCGCACAAAATGGCCAGCCTGGCTTTGACAGAATTCACATTCCATGTCGCAATGACCGTCACGATTGCAGAATCCTAAAGCGAAGATTTGTGGCAAAATAAGAGCGATCCAAAGGGCTAAACCCTTTGGCTGCCAGCGGCAAATGGATTTGCTTAAACGGCAAAACTATTCCCGCAGCCACAAGAAGATGCTGCATTCGGATTGCGGATCTGGAAAGAGGCACCGATTAAATCTTCAACATAGTCCAGCTCAGCACCATTGAGCATTTCTAGAGACATATCGTCAACGACGACTTTAATGCCGTTCTTTTCAAAAATACGATCTTCTTCCGTTTGAGTGTCATCAAAAGAGAAGCTATATTGAAACCCAGAACATCCGCCTCCTAAAACAGACAGCCTTAGCATAGAGCCTGGCTGGGCTTCTGTTTTTAATAACACGGAAATTCTGTTTGCAGCGCTTTCAGAGACCTGTAAAGCTGGCATGCTGTTTGGGGTGATAGTATCAGAAGATGTCTCAGTCATATCAAATCGTCCGTCTTGCATCGCAACATTCTTAGAATGAATGTAAACGCTTTCTAGAACTTGTCAAAGGGGCTGTAATCCTTTACTGCAAACTTTATCACGAAAGGGTCGCATGGGGCTTGGAATGCAACCTTTTTCCTTCATTTTGGATCGGCATTAAGAGAGCGAGCTTAAATGTATAGTGTCTTGGATTGGCGGCGCGATGCGGTATGATCTTGCGCCTTATGCCTCTGATGCCTTTTCTAGCCGCGGTCGCTTGCATGTGGAAGAGGGCTGTAAGACCCGCTCTGAATTCCAAAGAGATCGCGATCGCATCATTCATTCAACGGCCTTTCGGCGCTTAAAACATAAAACACAAGTTTTTGTGGCCCATGAAGGAGACCATTTCCGCACGCGCTTAACGCATTCTCTTGAAGTGGCCCAGATTGCGCGCACCATGTGCCGAGAATTGGCTTTGGATGAGGATCTTGCGGAAGCGTTGGCTTTGGCCCATGATTTAGGCCATACGCCATTTGGCCATGCGGGCGAAAAAGCGCTTGATGAAGCGATGCAGAGCTGTGGGGGGTTTGATCATAATGAGCAAGCTTTACGGATTCTAACCCGTTTGGAGCAGCGCTATGCGGCCTTTGATGGTCTGAATCTGACCTGGGAATGTCTAGAAGGTCTTGTCAAACATAATGGTCCTTTGACAGGGGCGCGTGTGAATGAAAAGCATAAGGGCGGGGTGAAGCCCTTTTTCCTGGATTATTGTGCGGAACAAGATTTAGAACTCGCAGACTTCCCAGGACCCGAAGCACAAATTGCAGCGATGTCAGATGATATTGCTTATAATAGCCATGATATTGACGACGGCTTACGGGCGGGCCTTTTTACAGTGCAAGATGTTTTGGAAGTGCCTCTCGTTGGGCCTATTTTCCATGATGTCATGCGACAATACCCCAATCTTGCAGGGGGACGCCTTGTCCATGAGAGCTTAAGGCGGTTGATTGGGCGTATGGTGCGCGATTTGCGCTTGGAAACAGAGCGCCGCTTGGCAGAGCTTGCCCCCCAGACTGTTGAGGATATTCGCACAGCGAAAGCGCCTGTGGCGGCTTTTTCAGAGAGACTTTTTTCAGATCTTAAGGCCTTAAAAGCTTTTCTTCTGGCCAATATGTATCGCCATTATCAGGTGAACCGGATGGCCGCAAAGGCGACAACGGTTATTCAAGATCTTTATGGTTTTTTACTCTCAGACCCCCAATGTTTACCTGATGATTGGCAACATGCTGATCTCCAACCGCAGTCCGGCCCCACAATGCGTTTGGTTGGGGATTATATTGCTGGAATGACAGATACTTATGCCTTAAAGCTTCATAGAGAGCTCTTTCATCCTGGGGGAATTTATCTCTAGACTTAAAAAGCTTTGTGCTTTTAATTTTTTTGCTTTCAATCAATCGGTTTACTTATATTTTTATTATGGTTTATAGCAGGCTTCTTTAAGGCTTTATACTTTGTTTTTCCTCCTTATTTTCCTAAAATCATAGTGCGCCTGAATTGAGAAGGCAAAAAATCTGAGACTCGAAAATTATCTTTTTGGTCATTTTTCTTGAAAAGTGGTTACCTTTCTTTACGCGATCTTAACCTTAATGCTGCATTAACTATGATGTGCAAACCAGAAAAACAGGACTCTTTAGACATTATGGCACCGTTAGCGCTTAATCCGTTTCACTTTTACCGTGACCGTATTCTCGACGCCTTAAAGGCATTGTCGGAAGAGGGCACTTTGCCGACGGATTTAGAGACAAACCGTATTACCGTCGAACCTCCCCGCGATCCTTCTCACGGCGATATTGCGACAAATGCGGCCATGGTGCTTGCAAAGCCAGCAAAAAAGAAACCCCGGGACATTGCAGAACATTTGGCAGAGAAATTGGGAGCGACAGAAGCTGTCGAAAGCGTTGAAATAGCGGGTCCTGGTTTTTTGAACTTGCGGATTGCTGACGATTTTTGGCGCGACCGTGTCAAAGACATTCTCACCTTTAAAGAAGCCTATGGCGAAAGCGATCTGGGTCAAGGGGCTTGGGTCAATGTGGAATATGTTTCTGCTAATCCCACAGGGCCGTTGCATGCGGCCCATGCGCGGGGGGCTGTGGTGGGCGATGCCTTGGCAACGCTTTTAGAAAAAGTCGGCTATAAGGTCGAACGCGAATATTACATCAATGATGCCGGAGCGCAGGTGGATGTTCTCGCGCGATCGGCGTATTTGCGCTATCGCGAAGCCCTTGGCGAAGTCATTGAGGCGATCCCAGAAGGGCTTTACCCTGGAGATTATCTCAAAGATGTTGGGGGGGCTTTGGCCGAGCGTGATGGCGAAAAATGGCTTGCGGCCTCTGAAGACGAATGGCTCCCCGAATTTCGGGCCTTTTCAGTTGCGTGCATGATGGACTCTATCCGTGAAGATTTGGATTTGTTAGGGGTGAAACAAGATATTTTCACCTCTGAAAAAGCCCTTGTAGAGTCTGGGGCCGTTGCGGCGGCTTTGAAAACCTTGGAAGATAAAGGGCTGATCTATGTTGGAGTGTTGGAGCCGCCAAAAGGCAAAACCCCAGACGATTGGGAAGCCCGACCGCAAACTTTGTTTAAGTCCTCGGATTTTGGCGATGATGTTGATCGCGCTTTGAAAAAGTCTGACGGCAGTTGGACATATTTCGCCAGCGATATCGCCTATCATTTGGAAAAATACCAGCGTCGCCGGGACCATGGCCAGGCTGTCCGTCATCTTATCGATGTTTGGGGGGCGGATCATGGGGGCTATGTCAAGCGTATGTCCGCGGCTGTGAGAGCGATCACAGAAGACCAGGCTGATTTAGATGTAAAACTGTGTCAGATCGTCCATTTGATGGAGAATGGCAAACAGGTACGCATGTCAAAGCGGGCCGGAACCTTCGTGACCTTACGCGATGTTTTAGAACAAGTTGATGCCGTTGCTGGGGCTGGTAAAGGCAAAGATGTTGTCCGCTTTATTATGTTGACACGGCGCAATGACCAGACAATGGAATTTGACTTTGCAAAAGTGACAGAAGCAGCAAAGGAAAATCCAGTCTTTTACGTACAATATGCGCATGCAAGACATAAATCTTCGCTCCGGAATTGTGCGGAGATCTTCCCTGATATGGATTTATCCGAAAGTGCTTTCGTGCAAGCATCTTTGGGTTTGTTGGAGGAGGAAGGGGAATTGGCGCTGATGCGGCAATTGGCCCAATGGCCTCGTCTTTTAGAAGGTGCAGCGGAGGCGCATGAGCCACACCGTATTGCGCTTTATTTGCACGAACTTGCTTCTGCTTTCCATGCCCAATGGAACAAAGGGCGCGACAATCCGCAACTGCGTTTTATTCGTGAGGATGATCGGGATGTAACATTGGCACGACAAGCTCTGGTGAGGGCTGTTGGGCTTGTAATTGCATCAGGTCTTGGGATATTCGCAGTCGAACCGGCTGAGGAGATGCGGTGATGCTTTTCGATGGCAAACGCGATGACGATCCTTTCGATTATGATGATTATGACCAGCGCGACCTCGGCTCTGCATCCTCTCAAGGAGCAGGCCGCGCTTCAGGGGTTAATGCTGTTCCAGGAGGGGGAGGGCGCCATCCCGGCGCCTCTGACCATGGCCCGGTCTCAGACCCCTATGGGTTTGGCGAAATGGAAGATCCTTTTGCGGATACCCAATTTCCAGGGGATTTAACACCAGAAGAATTGCGGGAGACGCAATCTTCCCCTTTCCAAAACGGCTCTTCCGGGGCTGGACGGCAAGACGCCTTTGCGGAGATGCCACAAAAACCGAGCCCTGGGCATGGCAGTTTTGCAGATTTTGTGGGCAAGGCTTCGGTCGAGGATGATGAAGATTTTGGGCCAAGACAGGGATTGGAAACAATTTTTTCAAATGATCCTCGGTCCGAAGACGATTTTTACCAAAAGCGCGAAGACACCGTGCCAAGCCGTAAAAAATGGCCCATCCTTGTCGGTCTTGGGGCGATCGCTTTATTTGGCGGCATTATTTATTATGCTTATACAGGGGGCGGGGGATCGGTTGACCCTGAACAGGCTCCTTTAATCTCAGCAATAGAGACGCCTTATAAAACACGGCCTTTGGATCGGGGCGGCGAAACACCAAAACATCAAGGGGTGCTCGTTTATGACCGCACTTTAGGAGAAGGGCGTCAGCAGGCGGGTGTGGAAAACCTCATGGCCCCCCCAGAAACGCCTGTGAGGCCGCCACAACCTGCTTATGAGCCGGTTGGCGGCTACCGTACGAACCCAGAATCTTCCGAGATGGGCTTGCTTCCAGAAGAGGGACCTACATCTTCTTCTATTTTAGATGCGTCTGTACCGCCCCTTGAAGAGAATGGGCAAGATTTTGATCGGCGTAATGTTGTCAATCTGCCGCCTCCAGCAGGCGCCGAAGCGGCGATTGTCGAACCAGCCCCAGCTGATATGTCCCAAAGAGGCAGTTTAACGGCCGAAGAAGCTGGTCTTCCCGAGCAACCCCGTCAAGCGGCTGTGACTCCAAAGCCAAAACCGCAAAATCTGCCGCGAACACCAGCAGCGACGGCAAAAGAGAGCGGTGATTACCGGGTGCAGCTATCTTCCTTGCGTTCCGCAGACCTTGTGAAGAAAAAATGGAAAGAATGGCAAAAGACTCATAGTGATCTTCTCGGTGGGCTCACATTGAATATCCAAAAAGCTGATTTAGGGTCCGCAAAAGGTGTTTATTACCGTATGAAAACCAATGGAATGCCTAAAAAGACAGCACAAAATATGTGTCGGCAATTAAAAGGGCGTGGTTTGGATTGCATAGTGATCCGAAAATAGCAATAGCAGTTATTTTTTCGCTTACGCGATCTCAAGGGGCATTTTGAAAAATGCCCCTTGATAACCTTCAAAAGCCTTTTGCTCTTAAACCTGTTCAACCATCTTAATCTTGGTCGAACGGGTTTTTTTTGATGAATTGCCATTTGATCCATAAGCTTGTAAAGCTTACTCTCTTGAACAAGATGTCTTTAGTTTTTGCCGCAAAACGGACCAAAGAGATAAAAGCGTCCCTTTGCCCTTTGCTTCAGGACCCTTTCATGAGCAAAAAGCCTCTTGCCGCCATTTTTGGTCTCTCCGGACCTATTTTAACAGAAGCAGAAAAAGCATTTTTTAAAGAGGTAAACCCGACAGGCTTTATTCTCTTTCAAAGGAATTGTGAAACAGCAGACCAAGTTTCAGCTTTGGTTGATACGCTGCGCACGCTCATTGATCAACCAGAGGCGCCGATCCTGATTGACCAAGAAGGGGGGCGTGTCATGCGCTTAAAGCAGCCCCATTGGTGGGAAGCTCCTGCTGCAGGACGCATTGCAGATTTGTGGATGCTCAATCAAGAAGCCGGTTGGGAAGCGGCCTGGATCTGCTCGCGGTTGATCGGAATGCAACTCCAGGATCATGGCATTACTGTTAATTGTGCGCCTGTCTTAGATTTACGTCTTGAAGGCGCCCATCATATTATTGGCGACCGATCCTATGGTAAAAAACCAGATTCTGTGGTGTCTCTTGCACAAGCTGTCTGCAAAGGCTTTTTGGATTCTGGTGTTTTGCCGGTGATTAAACATATCCCAGGACATGGCCGGGCCATGGTGGATAGCCATGAAGCGCTGCCGAAAGTGGCGTGTCATCGTGCGCTTTTAGAAGCTGAGGATTTTGAACCTTTTCGCCAATTGTCAGGCATGCCATGGGCGATGACCGCCCATATTGTTTATGATGCGGTGGATGCCCAAAGTCCTGCAACAATGAGTTCTCGCTTGGTGCAAGAGATCATTCGGGAGTCTATCGGTTTTGGAGGGCTGCTTGTCACCGATGACGTCTCTATGAAGGCTCTCACAGGGGATTTTGAGCGCCGCGCCCGCTTATCTCTTGAAGCAGGCTGTGATGTTGTGCTCCATTGCAATGGCGATATGGCAGAAATGGAGTCTACCGCGCGGGGATGTGCGCCTTTGACAGCGCCCGCCTATGCCCGTTTGACCCGTGGCGAAGCAATGCGTAAAGAGGGCAAACGGATGTCCGCCCCCTTAGATCGTTCAGAAGGTGAGAAAAGGCTAAAATCTTTACTTAGCCGATTGTAAATACAGCGTGTGACTTTAAGCGTCTGCGGTTCTTGTGCTTGGATAGACAGAATGGATGAGACATCTGACCCGAAGGGTTCTCAAACAAACGGTGACATAAGGTCTTCAGAAAAAGAGAAAAAAACTGTTATTTTAGACCCCTCTCAAGCCATCATACCGTCTGACAGTCCCGATCAGCGCAAGGCGACATCCCAAACCGCAGAAATTATTCCCTATCCCTCAGAGCGCTCAAAATCGTCTCAGCCTGTTTTCGAAGAGGATCCTGAGAAACAAAAAGGACAGTCGGAGACTGCACCGGGGTTCAAATCAGAATTGCGATTGGATCTCTCTGGCTATGAAGGACCGATTGATGTTCTGCTGACCTTAGCCCGTGACCAAAAAGTTGATTTGAGCAAAATCTCAATTTTGGAACTTGCAGACCAATATCTGCTTTTTGTCCAGCAGGCGCGGAAAGTGCGCTTAGAGCTTGCCGCTGATTATCTTGTGATGGCCGCTTGGTTGGCCTATTTGAAATCACGGCTTTTGCTGCCAGATCCTCCAAATGATGATGAACCAACCGGGGAGGAGATGGCCGAAAGTCTTGCCTTCCAATTACAGCGCCTGGAAGCCATGCGTAAGGTTGGCGCAAAATTGATGGAACGGCCTCAACTTGGGCAAGACTTTTTTGCGCGTGGCGACCCTGAACCTTTACAAGTTGATGAAAAGCCTGTTTATGATGTGAGCCTTTATCATCTTCTGAAAGCTTATGCGGATCATCATCGACGGCAAGAACATTCCGTCTATCAATTGGTGCAAGTGGATCTTTACTCGGTGGATGAGGCTTTGCGCTGGCTTGCCCGCCTTGTCGGGCGCTTACCACGTTGGACAGCCATGTCGCAATTTTTACCAGAAGATACAAAGGACGGGACACAGTCTCGGTCCGCTTTGGCCTCGACTTTAGTTGCGGGCCTAGAATTGGCCAAACAGGGCCGCATGCAAATTCGTCAAGATCGCACCTATGGTCCGATTTTTGTACGCTCTTTGGAAAGCCATGCAGGCGAGATTGAAGGCCTGATGGACGAGAGGCAACAGACATCCGATGTTGATGCTGAAAACTTGGCGATCGACACGCAAAAACCGGAAAAACCCGAACAGTGAGACAATGAGTGAGACTCCTTAAATGAAGCCTGCTGAAAAACTGCGCCTTGTCGAGGCGATTCTGTTTGCCTCTGCGGAGCCTGTGTCTGAAGACGCGATTGCAGCCAGGCTTCCCGGCGATGATGATGTCCGGGGATTGATTGAAGAACTCGCTGATTTCTATCGTGGTCGAGGGGTTAATCTTGTCGAAGTTGCCGGCAAATGGGCGTTTCGTACAGCGCAAGATTTATCGCCTTTTTTACGCTATCAGGCCGAAGTCGCACGGAAATTAAGTCGTGCGGCTGTCGAAACACTTGCAATTATTGCGTATCATCAACCCGTTACAAGAGCTGAGGTCGAAGACATTCGGGGCGTTGCTGTCAGTAAAGGCACTATGGATATTTTGTTTGAAGCCAATTGGATTCGCCCCATAGGGCGTCGTCGGTCTCCGGGGCGTCCTGTAACTTGGGGAACAAGCCAGGGCTTTTTGGATCATTTTGGGTTAAAAGCACTCGAAGATCTCCCTGGTCTCGATGAGTTGAAAAAAGCAGGATTGCTTGACTCACGCCCAGGTCTGCAGGCCTTCGCGGAAGGCCAGATGGATATGTTCCATACAGCAGAAGCAGAGCAGGCGGGAGAAGAGACTGTGAATGCGACAGAGATTCTTGATGCGGCTGTTGCGGATATCTTAGGGGATGATGAAACCGATGAGGCACATGAGACTGAAAAGGATTTAAGTTGAGGGCATTGATCGAGTCTAGAGTCATCCGCGACCAAACCTAAGTCACGAATGACTCTAGGCTTTTATTTTTGCCGCAAGACGCGAGCGATCAGGTGACTCCACCTGATCGCGCTTTGCTCTAACCCACAAAACCATGGAGAGGATCGCATATATCGGTCGTATCCTCTGGAAAAACTTCCATATTTGTTGTAGCAAGTCTTTAATATTACCTTCGAATATGTTTTCAAAAGAGGAAAATATGGCAGTTTCGTTTCTTTCTTATGGCGATTTCTTTATGTTTTAGGAGAAAAAAGGCTTGTAAACAAAAAAAACCCTTCTCATTTCCTGAAATGTAGAGCAAACCTTGGCAGCGGAATTTTTCTCTGAGGTGCTTTTGTCGACGCACCGAAGATTTCTGCTATGGTGACAAAAGATCTCGTTTGAGCAAAGCCTCCTAAAAGGAATGATGTGAGGGGTCCTGTGAACGAAGTTTTGCTCTTGGGACAAAAAAATAGTACAGCTATAAGAAGATGTTTTTTGTAGCTTTTGACTCTGAATTTGTGCGATGGAGTTCGCAATATGGGCTTTACGAGCGGTTGGCATTGGCTCATCGTTTTGGCGGTGGTTTTACTTCTTTTCGGTGGGCGCGGAAAAATCCCCAGTCTCATGAAAGACATGGGGCAAGGCATCACAGCTTTTCGCAAAGGGCTAAAAGACGGTAAAAATAGCGAAGACAAAAACGATGACGAAAAAGCGCTGGAAAAAGACACTGTAGAAAGTAGTGTCGTGAAAGATGCTGATAAAGAAACAACAGCGAAAAGCTGAACCAGCAAAACTCTTTTCCTATCCTCTTGTTTTTCAAGGGGATTGGGAAAAGACTCTTTTTCTTTATATCGTATGATCACGAGTTCGGAGACACTCCATGAACGCGGGATATGCGAAAAAACGATGAGGCGGCTTGATGTTCGAAATCGGATGGCCAGAATTGGCTGTGGTAGCTTTTTTGGCTCTGATTGTCATTGGCCCCAAAGATTTGCCAAAAGTGATGCGGACAGTTGGGGCAACATTACGTAAAATGCGTGGGATGGCCCGTGACTTTCAGCATAGTTTTGAAGATATGGCGCATGATCTGGAGCTTGATGATGCGCAGAAAGCTTATAAAGACCTAAAAAGCTTTAATATCGAAAAACATATCGATCCAGATAATGACGTAAAGGACAGCTTTAAGCCCGTTAAAACACTGGCCGAAGAGCTTGAAGAAGAAGACGCCGAAGAAGAAGAGGATTTAGACGCCCGGGCAAAAGCCAGAGAAGCCGCCCTCGCCAGAGCAGAAAAAGCACGGCGTGAAAAAGAAGCCGCCTCTCAACAAGAGTCACATCAAGTTGCGCCCCAAAAAGATTTAGAAAAAACCGTAAGCGCTACAAAAATAGATCCACAAGAAAAAGAAACAGTCGCTGAAATGGCGCCCTCTACAGAAAATACGCTAAAATCATAAAGACAAATGCAAAAAGAGCAGGAGCAGAAAAACAGTGAATGCCGATGATGTTGAAGACAGCAAAATGCCGCTATTGGAGCATCTGGTAGAGCTTCGCCGTCGGCTGATCTACTGCTTTATTGCCCTTATCGTTGCTTTTTTCATTTGTTTCGCGTTTGCTCAATCCCTCTATGATTTTCTTGCCGAGCCGCTTTATCGCTTACTCGCAGAAAAGCATAGTGACCCTAAAATGATTATGACCAGCTTGACAGAGGTCTTCTTTACCCATGTCAAAATTGGTTTTTTCTTTGGTGCTTTTTTCACATTTCCTTTGTTTGAGATCCAATTCTGGAAATTTGTTGCCCCAGGCCTTTATAAAAATGAAAGAAAGGCCATGTTGCCTTTCTTATTTGCAACCCCCATTCTATTCTTTATGGGCGCTGCAATGGTCTATTATCTTGTCTTTCCTATGGCATGGGAGTTCTTTATTAGTTTTGAAACAATGCCAGGGCCGGGCGATGAAGCCCTGCCCATTGAATTACAAGCGAAAGCGAGTGAATATCTTTCTTTAGTGATGCAGCTGATTTTTGCTTTCGGTCTTTGTTTCCAACTTCCTGTTGTTATGACCTTATTGACCCAGGCCGGGATTGTTTCCGCCGAAACTTTGGCAGATAAACGCAAATATGCCATTGTGGCTGTCTTTGTTGTCGCAGCAATTTTCACACCGCCCGATCCTTTAAGCCAAATTGCTTTGGCAATTCCGATTGTTATTCTCTATGAAATTTCTGTGCAAATTGCCCGTTTTACCGAAAGACGCCGCGTTAAAGAACGCGAAGATCTTGATCGTGAATTGAGGGAGGAGGATGATCTTGATGAGTCTGAGACCGGGGAAAAACCTCTTTAACCTCTAGGATCAACGGTCGTTCCTCTTTACCAGAGACATGAAAAGAAGCCTGCCAGTTTTATGGCTCAAACCGGATTTAAGCTGATGTATGATTTAAAAAGCTTGCGTGAGAATCCTGAAGCCTTTGATCAGGGCTTGGTGAAACGTGGTCTTGCACCGCAATCACATGCAATCCTTGAAAAAGATGCGCAGCGCCGGCAGGTGCAAACGACATTACAAGACTCCCGAAACCGCCGTAATGAAGCGTCTAAAAGGATCGGCAAGGCGAAATCCCAAGGGGAAGATGCCCAGCCCTTGATTGATGAGGTGGCCAGTTTAAAAGAGCGCATGAAGCAGCTTGAGGAAGAAGAACGTGTTCTTGGCGCGGCCCTTGAAGAACAGCTTGCCAGCCTGCCCAATGCGCCTGCTGAGGATGTGCCAGAAGGCGCGGATGAAAAGGATAATCAAGAAGAACGTCAAATTGGCCAATTGCCTGATTTTGATTTTGAGCCGAAAGAACATTTCGATATTGGCGAAAAATTGCGTCTGATGGATTTTGAGCGCGCTGCAAAATTGTCAGGGGCACGTTTTGTTGTGCTGACAGGGGCTTTGGCACGGTTAGAGCGGGCTCTGGCGCAGTTTATGCTCGATCTTCATACGAATGCGTTCGGTTATACAGAAGTCTCTCCACCTGTTTTGGTGAAGGATGAGGCTTTATTTGGGACAGGACAGCTCCCAAAATTTTCTGAAGATCTTTTTCGCACAACAGCCTCTCATTGGCTCATCCCAACAGCCGAAGTGCCTCTCACCAATTTGGTGGCAGGAGAGATCCTAGCCGAAGAAGAGCTTCCTTTGCGGTTTACCGCCTATACGCATTGTTTCCGGTCCGAGGCCGGGTCGGCTGGGCGAGATACAAGAGGCATGCTGCGCCAGCACCAATTTGGAAAAGTGGAATTGGTGTCTATCACCCATCCAGAGGCTTCAGACCAAGAACATGAGCGCATGACCCACTGCGCAGAAACCGTATTGCAGCGTTTAGAATTGCCCTATCGTGTTGTTAAGCTTTGCACAGGCGATATGGGCTTTAGTGCGCGCCGAACCTATGATCTTGAAGTTTGGCTCCCTGGACAAAAGATGTATCGGGAGATTTCAAGCTGTTCAACCTGCGGGGCTTTTCAAGCGCGGCGCATGCGGACGAGGTTTCGGCCGAAAGAAGGGAAGGGGAACCAACCTGTTCATACCTTAAATGGGTCTGGTATTGCTGTTGGGCGGGCTTTGATTGCCGTTTTAGAAAATTATCAACAAAAAGACGGAAGTGTCACAATCCCCGAGGTTTTAAGACCTTATATGGGAGGGCTTGAGACGATACAGGCCATAGGATCAGCGCATGAGTGAGGGTAGCCATAGTGTTGTGATTCCTGGCAAAACCCGGAAAATCACGGATCTGTCCAATGCCCGCATTCTTGTCACAAATGATGATGGGATTCAGGCGCCTGGTCTGAAAGTCCTAGAGGCGATTGCGAAAAGCTTAAGTGATGATGTCTGGGTGGTTGCGCCTGAAATAGAACAAAGTGCCATGAGCCATGCGCTGACTTTGCGGCGCCCCCTCCAGATAAAAGCTTGTGGTGAAAAACGCTTTGCAATTGATGGCACGCCAACGGATTGCGTTGTGCTATCCTCCGGTATTTTGATGAAAGATCATCTGCCAGATTTGGTTCTCTCAGGCGTGAATTGGGGGAGCAATATGGGAGATGATGTGACCTATTCTGGTACGGTTGCTGCCGCAATGGAGGCAACTTTACTTGGGATTCCGGCGATTGCTTTTTCTCTGTCGGTTCTTGAGGGGCAAGACCCGTTGTGGAAGACAGCAGAAACCCACGCTTCCTCGATTGTTCAACGTTTGGTCGGCCATGGTTGGCCTGAACAATGTTTGTTCAATGTTAATTTTCCAGCCTTGCCCCCTGAGAATGTTCTTGGTATCCGCGCTGTCAAAATGGGGCATTTCCAAGGGGCGATTAATGTTGAATCGACCCAAGACCCCAAGCAAAGACCTTATTACTGGATCGGTGACTTTGAGCAAAAAGCGGCGATGGAAGAGGGCACGGATATTGCCGTGCTCGAAGAGGGGTTTATTTCGGTGACGCCCATTAAAATGAATTTAACAGACCTGGCAGAATTAAAACGCTTGAATCATATCTTTTAGAGCCTTTTGCGTGATGATTGACTCACACAAGATGCTCTCTCTTATTGTTTTTGCCGCAAGACGTATCGGCTGGATGTTTCCATCCAGCCGCACTTTGCTCTAGGGTCTGTTGAGATTTAAGATTCCAATTTTTTGCTGAATGTGATTCCCTAAGGCATGGAACGCTTTGTTTTGAGTGACGCCCAGTGGGCGAAAATGGAGCCGCATTG